>DASTOI010000577.1:0-7224 GCA_035762585.1 Myxococcota bacterium | reverse complement strand
CCGCTCACGGGACGACTCGAATTCGCCGCGTTCGAGCGCCCGTGGCTGGGCGCGCTCGAGCTGCACGGCGAGCACGTCGACACGGCCGCGTTCGCAGCGAATCCGAACGCGCCGCACAGCGATCTCGAGGTGTTACTGACTGCGCGCGGCGCGGCCGACGCGCTGCTCGCGGGAACGCTCCGCGCGACGAACGCCGCGGCCGGGCCCCTCTCGCGCCGTGCGCTGCCGCTCGCGTCGCTCGCTTCCGAGCTGCGCTTCGCGGGCGGCGTGCTCGAGTTCCCGGGCGTCGCCGCACGCATCGGCGCCGCGGGCGAGGCGCGGGGAAGCGCGCGCCTGCAAGGCGGCGCGCTGCAGCTCGAGCTCGCGCTCGAGCGCCTCGATCTGCTCGCGCTGCACGAGCGGCTGCGCGCGACACGGCTCGCGGGCGAAGTGCAGGCGAGCATCGCTGCGCAGCGCATCTCGGGCTCGCTCGCGCTGCGCGAAGCCGGCCGCGAGCTGCGTGGCCGCTTCGCGCGTGAAGGCCGCGCGCTGCGCGCGGAAGACGTGCGTATCGCGATCGGCGGCGGCGAGATCGAGGGCGAAGGCGAATGGGACGGCGGGGCCGCCTTCTCCGCCCGCGCGCGCTGCGCGGCGTTCGACCCCGCGGCGCTCGGCGATTTTCCGAGCGCATCGCTCTCGGGCTCGCTCGACGCGAGCGGCGAGCTCGGCGAGAGCTGGCGGGCGCGCCTCGAATACGACTTGTCAGGGAGCCGCTACCGCGGCCAGCCGCTGACGGGCCGCGGCGCGCTCACGCTCGCGGAGAATCGGATCACGCGCGCCGATGCGCAGCTGCGTCTCGGAGCGAATCGCTTGCACGCGCGCGGCGCGCTTGGCGCTGCCGGCGACACGCTCGCGCTCACGCTCGACGCGCCCGACCTGAGCGCGCTCGGCGAAGAATTCCGCGGCGCGCTCGCGCTCGACGTCACGCTACGCGGGACGCGCGCGCGGCCCGGCGGCGAGGTCGTTGCCAGCGCGCGCGAGCTGCGCCTGGGCGGCGTCGCGTTCGGCGCACTCGATGCGAAAGCGTCGCTCGGGACGGACGCCGAGCGCGCGCTCGCCGTCGACGCGAGCGCGCAGCGCTTCGCGCTCGGCGGCGCGCTCTTCGACGACGCCGCGCTCGCCGCGAACGGAACGCTGGCTGCGCACACGCTCGCGCTCAGCGCGAACGGCGCGGAGCTCGGCTCGCTCCGCGCCGAGCTGGCCGGCGGCTGGGACGGCGCATGGGCGGGGCGCGCCGTCGCGCTCGAGACCAGCGGGCGTGTCGCGCTCGCGCTGCAGGAGCCGGCGCCGCTGCGCTACGCGCCGCCGGCGCGCCTCAGCTTCGGTCCGGCGCGCTTCTCGGCGCTCGGCGGCGAGATCGCGCTCGGCGCGTTCGAGCTCGCCGATCGCCGCATCGAAACCTCGGGTGTCGCGAGCGAGCTCTCGGCGCATGATCTGCTCGTCGCGCTCGGCCGCGACGCCTCGAACGCGGGCGATCTGCGCGTGCGCGGCGTGTGGGTGATCCCGCGCGATCCCGCCCAGCTCGGACAGCTGCGTGTCGAGCTCGCCGGCGGCGACGCGCAGCTCGGCGGCGCGGCGCTCGGACTGCGCACGCTGCAGGTCGACGCGGCGCTCGGCGAGCGCCTCGCACGTGTGAACGCGCTGCTCGAGGGCGAGCGATTGGGGCGCGCGGAGCTGAACGCGGAGCTCACGGCGGCGCCGGGTCGCGCACTGCTCGCGCGCACGGCGGCGCTCGACGCAAAGCTCGATGCGGATCTCGCCTCGCTGCGTGCGCTCGGTGGTCTGCTCGGGATCTCCGCGCGCGTCGAGGGCCGCGCGCGACTCGCGCTGCGCGCGACCGGCAGCGTCGGCGCGCCGCGCTACGAGGGCACGATCGCCGGCGACGCGCTGCGCTTCGACTGGCCGACCGCGGGCATCGCGCTGCGCGACGGCGAGCTGCGCGCGCGGCTCGCGCCGGATGAGCTGTTCGTCGAGAACCTCTCGTTCGCCGCGTCGAAGGGCACGATCCGAGCGCACGGCAGCGCGCCGCTCGACGGCTCGCCCGCGACGCTCACCTGGGAGGCCGACCATCTGCGCGTGCTCGATCGGCCCGATCGCAACCTCGAGGTGACGGGCAAGGGCAGCGCGAGCCTCGGCGCGCGCCATCTGGCGCTGCGCGGCGAGCTGCGCGCGAATCGCGGCTACCTGGAGGTGCCGCGCACGCAGCAGGAGAAGCTCGGTGACGACGTGGTCGTGCTCGGCAGCGAGCGGCGCGAGGCGAATGGCGACGCTCCGCGCCTCGAGCTCGATCTCGCGCTCGACGCCGGGCGCAACCTTCGCATCGTCGGCGCCGGGCTCGACACGTACCTGCGCGGCCAGCTGCGCGTGCAAACCCTGCCCGACGGCAAGCTGGTCGCGTTCGGCGAGATCGACGCGCGCCGCGGCACCTACCGCGCGTTCGGGCAGAAGCTCGAGATCGAGCGCGGCTCGCTGATCTTCGACGGGCCGGTCGACGATCCCGCGCTCGACGTGCTCGCGCTGCGCAAACACCTGCCGGTCGAAGCGGGCGTCGAGCTCACCGGCACGCTGAAGACTCCACTCGCGCGCCTCACCTCGAACCCGCCGGTGTCCGACTCCGAGAAGCTCTCGTGGCTGGTGTTGGGGCACGGCGTCTCGGACGCGAGCGCGGCCGACACCGCGCTGCTGCAGGGCGCGGCCGCGAGCCTGTTCGGCGGCGACGGCGCGGTGCCGATCGGCCAGCGCATCGCGCGCGGCGTCGGCCTCGACGAGATCTCGTTGCGCTCGACCGGAGATCTCGCGACCACGGAGGCCGCGGGCCGCGCCGTCGCGCTCGGCAAGCGCCTCAGCGACAAGCTCTACCTCGAGTACGAGTACGGCTTCGAGGCCGCGTCGCACCTCGTGCGGCTGCACTACCTGCTGACGCGCGCGCTCAGCGTCCGCGCCGAAACGAGCGGCACGACGAGCAACGTCGGCCTGAACTTCCGGAAGTCTTGGGATTAGGCGCGATCGGGGTCGACGTAGCTCTGGTGCAGGTGGACCGGCTCCGCCTTCGAGCGGCGCAGGCGGATGTTCAGGATCTCGACGAACAGCGAGAACGCCATCGCGAAGTAGATGTAGGCCTTCGAGACGTGCTGCCCGAAGCCGTCGGCGACCAGCACGACGCCGATCAGCAGCAGGAACGAAAGCGCGAGCATCTCGAGCGTCGGGTGACGCTCGATGAACGCGCTGATCGCGCCGGCGAAGATCGACCTTGCATCGGGGACGTACTTGCATGCAAGTACGTCCCCGATGCAATCGGTTCGTCACCTCCGAGCGAGTCAACGGCGTCTCGCGCAGCGAGGATCCGCGCGTTCAGGCCTCTTCGACGTAGCTCTGGTGCAGGTGCACCGGCTCCGCCTTCGGGCGGCGGATGCGGATGTTCAGGATCTCGACGAACAGCGAGAACGCCATCGCGAAGTAGATGTAGCCCTTCGAGACGTGCTGCCCGAAGCCGTCGGCGACCAGCACGACGCCGATCAGCAGCAGGAACGAGAGCGCGAGCATCTTGAACGTCGGATGACGCTCGATGAACGCGCTGATCGCGCCGGCGAAGATCAGCATCACGCCGACCGCGATCACGACCGCGGCGATCATGATCTCGATGTGGCGCGCCATGCCGACCGCCGTGATCACCGAGTCGAGCGAGAACACGATGTCGAGCAGCACGATCTGCGTGAGGATCGCCGCGAAGCGCGCTTTCTGCTTCGCGCCGCTCGCGCCGTGCTCTTCGCCCTCGAGCTTGTCGTGGATCTCCCAGGTCGCCTTCGCGACGAGGAACAGTCCGCCTAACAAGAGAATCAGGTCGCGGCCGCTGAACGCATGCTCCAAAACCGCGAACAGCGGCGCGGTAAGCCCCATCACCCAGCTGATCGCGAGCAAGAGCACGATGCGCATGCCCATCGCCAGCAAGAGGCCGATGCGGCGCGCGCTGTCCTGTTGCGCCGCGGGCAGCTTCCCGACCAGGATCGAGATGAACACGATGTTGTCGATGCCGAGCACGATCTCGAGCCCGGCGAGCGTGAGCAGCGCGATCAAGTTCTCGCTGGTGAGCAGCTCCGCCATCGCGTCTCCGCCTCGAGGTGGCCGGCGCTACCAGCCGAGCACGTACGCGAAGATCAGCGGGGCGACGATCGTCGCATCGCTCTCGATCACGAAGCGCGGCGTCGTCACGTCGAGCTTGCCCCAGGTGATCTTCTCGTTCGGCACCGCTCCGGAGTAGGAGCCGTAGCTCGTCGTCGAATCGCTGATCTGACAGAAGTAACCCCAATAAGGGCACGGCCGGCGCAGATCCTGATGAATCATCGGCACCACGCAGATCGGGAAGTCGCCCGCGATCCCGCCGCCGATCTGGAAGAAGCCGACCGTGCGCTGCGCGCGGTCGCCGGCGATCGCGCGCAGCTCGACGACTCCCTCGTCGTGCGAGCCCTCGACCTCGGGCAGCTGCTCGAGCGTCTTGCCCATCGTGGTGTGGACGTACCAGCGCGCGAGCGCGCCCATCGTCTCGAGGCCGCCCTTCACGATGCCATGATTCTTCAGGTCGCCGCTGAGCACGTGCGAGACGAAAATGTTGCCGAGCGTCGAGTCTTCCCAGCCGGGCACGAAGATCGGCAGGTCCTTCTCGCACGCCGCCACCAGCCACGAATCCTTCGGGTCGATCTGATACGCGTCGCGCACGCGGCCTTCGCGCAGCAGCTGGTAGAAGAACTCGTACGGAAAGAAGCGCTCGCCGCGCTCCTCTGCGCGCGCCCAGAGGTCGAGGATCGGCTTCTCGATCGCGCGGAACGCCTCGGCCTCGGGGATGCACGTGTCGGTCACGCGGTTGCGCCCCGCGCGCTCGAGATCCTTCTCTTCCGCGGGCGAGAGATCGCGATAATTGGGAATCCGCACGTAATGATCGTGCGCGACCAAGTTGAACAGATCCTCTTCGAGGTTCGCGCCGGTCGAGCAGAGTGCGTGGACCTTGCCCTGGCGGATCATCTCGGCGAGCGATTTGCCGAGCTCGGCGGTGCTCATCGCGCCGGCGAGCGTGATCAGCATGCGGCCGCCGCCCGCGAGATGCGCCTCGTAGCCCTTCGCCGCGTCGGCCAGCGCCGCCGCGTTGAAGTGCTTGAAGTGCGTGTCGATGAACTCGCGGATGGCCACGGCGTCCCCCGGAATGCCCGTCGGAAAAAGTGGGCGGAGGGGAGCGGAAAGGGATGGGGCGCGCAATAGCGGCGGGGTCAGCCTGCGCGGGGTCCAGCAGCCGGGGCGCTCCGCGCGAAGGCGCGCAGCTTGTCGGGATTTCGCACCACGAGCAGCTGCGCGATCGCGCCGCTCGGCGCCGCCTCGAACGCGAACACGGCGAACGGAATCGCGGCCGCGGTGCGCAGCGCGAGCCCGCTCGCTCCGTTGATGCGCACGCCCTCGACGCGCAGCGCGCCTCGGCCTTTTCGCACCAGCGCGAGCAGGAAGCGGGCGATGCGATCCGCGCGCCGAATCGGGCGCAGCGCCGAGAGCACGCGGCCGCCGCCGTCCGAGACGAGCGCGGCGTCGTCTGCGAGCAGCGCGACGAGCGCGCGCGCGTCACCGACGCCGAGCGCAGCGCGAAACGCGTCGACTTGCTCCGGCGCCGCAGCGCGAAGCGGCTCGCTCGC
Organism: Myxococcota bacterium; assembly: GCA_035762585.1. GTDB lineage: Bacteria > Myxococcota_A > UBA9160 > UBA9160 > UBA6930 > VGRF01. The sequence goes on along the minus strand of DASTOI010000577.1, from coordinate 1,513 downwards.
ACCGCCGCCGCGCAGCTTGCGACGCGCGCGTGCGAGCGCCTGACGGCACGCGACGGGCGTGCGCCCGAGCATCGCCGCGATCTCGCCGTGGCTCATGCCGACCGCCTCGTGCAGCACGAGTGCGATGCGCTCCGCCGGCTTCAGGCGCTGCAGCCGCAACAGCGCGCCGAGCGAGAGCGCGTCCGCGCGCTCGCTCGCGACTGGCTCGGGCAGCCACGGCCCGACGTACGTCTCGCGCGCGCGCTTGGTGCGCCGGATTTGGTTGATGCAGAGCCGCGAGCACACCGAGATCAGCCACGCGCGCGGCTGATGGATCGCGACGCGATCCACTGCGAGCCAGCGCAGCGCGACTTCCTGGAGCACGTCGTCGGCGTCGCTCGCGGAGCCGAGCATGCGGTACGCGATGCGAAAGAGCAGCGCGCGGTGTTCGGCGAGCGCGTCGGGCGCGGCGCTCTCCGGTTCGCTCGCGCGGCTCATGCGGAAGCCCGCGTCTCGCTGCGAATCAGCTGATCGAAGAACGCGAGCATGTCGACCTCGCTGCGCGGCGCCGGCAGAGCCGCCGCGGCGAGCAGCGCGGCGCGCTCCGCCGGCGGCGGCAGGATCACGCGGCCGTTGATGAAGCGCTTCACGATCTTCGCCTCGTTTCCGGTGCGCGCGACACGGCGCTCGAAGCCGAACGAGAGCATCGCGCCGGCGCGGCCGAGATCGAGGCAGGTCGTATAGGTGGGCGCGGAGAACGGCGCGAGCGGGAGATCGAGCAGCGAACGCACGGCGTTGTGGCCGGCGACGCAGCCGGTCGGCATCGCGTACTGGCACGACATCAGCGTCGTGCGGCCCGGCGCTGCGATCGCCGCGGCGACGTCGCCCGCCGCGAAGAGCCACGGGGCGTCCGGCACGCACAGGAACTCGTCGACGACGAGGCGGCCGGCTTCGTCGCGCTCGGCCGCGACTTGTTGGGTCAGCGGGCTCGCGCGCAGTCCGCCGGTCCAGAACACGGCTCGCGCGGGAATGGGAGCACCGTCCGCGAGCGTGACGCCGCCCGCGTCGACGCTCGCGATGCTCGCGCCGAGCCGGAGTTCGACTCCGAGCTCCGCAAGAGCCGCGGCGATCGCGGGTCGCGGCCCATCGCCGAGCGACGGCGCGAGCTCGCGAGCTCGCTCCACCAGCACCACGTGCTGCCGCTCCGCGAGCTCGGCCGCAAGCTCGACGCCGGTGAAGCCGGCGCCGATCACGACGACCGGCGCCCGCGCAGGAAGCGCGGCGACGGCCTCGCGCAGCCGCTCGGCATCCGCGCGCGTGTCGAGCAGCATGCCGTGCTCCGCGAAGCCCGCGATCGGCGGCGGCAGCGCGTCGCTGCCGGCGGCGAGCACGACGCGCTCGGAGGCGATCGTCTCGCCCGCCGCGAGCGAGACCCCCTCGCATCCGAACGCGCGCACCTCGCCGTGCGCGAAGCGCACGCCCACGGCGGCGAGATGCGGGCGCACGTCGACCGCGAGCTGCGTGGGCTCCGGCT
>DASTOI010000576.1:0-2900 GCA_035762585.1 Myxococcota bacterium | reverse complement strand
GGCCGTGCCCGAGGGCGAGCTCGCCACCACGCCGGCCGAGGCGGAGGCCGTGGCGAAGCGGCTCGGCAACAAGGTCGAGCTGATCGCGGACGTCGGCGTCGCGGGGCTGCACCGGCTGCTCGCGGTTTCGGACGCGCTGCGCGCGGCGCGCGTGCTGATCGCGATCGCGGGCATGGAGGGCGCGCTGCCCTCGGTCGTGGGCGGCCTCGTCGCGCGACCGGTGATCGCGGTGCCGACCAGCGTCGGATACGGGGCTTCTTACGGCGGGCTCTCGGCGCTACTCGGCATGCTGTCGAGCTGCGCTTCGAACGTGTCGGTGGTGAACATCGACAATGGCTTCGGCGCTGCGGTCGTCGCGTCCCTGATCAATCGGAGCTGAGCACGTGGCGGCGCGGTCGAAGAGCGGGAAATCGCGGGCCGCGAGCGCGCCGGGTCACGGCGCCGAACGCCCGCGTCGCGTGCTCCACCTCGACACGTTCTCGGGCATCTCCGGCAACATGTTCCTCGGCGCGCTGCTCGACGCGGGGCTGTCGCAGCGCGATCTCGAGGCCGGCCTCGCGGGGCTCGGCGTCCCGCACCGCCTGCGCGTGACTCGCGTGCGGCGCGGCGCGCTCGCCGCGCGCTACGTCGAGGTGGAGGTCCCCGGCACGGGGCGCCGGGCAGGAGCGAAGCCCGAGAAGCCGCGCGCGAAGCGAAAGGCTGCGCTTCACACACATGGCGCGCACCCGCATCCGCACGATCACGACGGAGATCGGCCGCCTCACCGCGACCCCGGTCACGAGCACGGGCGCAGCTACGACGAGATCCGCCGCGTGCTCGCGCGCGCGAAGCTGCTCCCTGCGGCGCGCGACCGCGCGCAGGAGATCTTCGCTGCGCTCGCGCAGGCGGAGGCGCGCGTGCACGGCATCGCGGTCGCGCGCGTTCACTTCCACGAGGTCGGCGCGATCGACGCGATCGTCGACGTCGCGGGCGCGGCGCTCGCGCTCGAGCTGCTCGGCGTCGCGCGCGTGACCGCGACGCCGCCGGCGCTCGGCTACGGCACGGTGGAGACCGCGCACGGGCGGCTCCCGCTGCCGCCGCCCGCAGTGCTCGAGCTGTTACGGGGAAGCCCGGTCGTGCCGGCGCCCGTCGCGTGGGAGACCGTGACGCCGACCGGCGCGGCGATCCTGCGCACGATCGTCGACGAATGGTGCGCGCTGCCGGCGATGACGATCGACGCAATCGGGCACGGCGCGGGGAACGATCGCGCCGGCCCGCTGCCGAACGTGCTGCGCGCAGTGCTCGGACGCAGCGGCGGCGCGCTGCGCGACACGGTCAGCGTGCTCACCGCCCACCTCGACGACCTCGTCCCTGAGCACTTCGACCTCGCGCTCGAGCGCCTGCTCGCCGCGGGCGCGCTCGACGTCGCGCTTGCGCACGCGCAGATGAAGAAGAACCGGCCCGGCTACGCGCTCACGGTGATCGCGCCGACCCACAAGCGCGCCGAGCTCGCGCGGCTCGTGCTGCGCGAAACGGGCAGCCTGGGCGTTCGCGTCCAGGAGGCAGAGCGGCTGCTGTCGCCGCGCGAGGTGGTGCGCGTCGCGACGCCGCACGGCCGCCTGCGCGTGAAGCTCGCGTACGACACGAACGGAGCGGCGAGCGCGTCGGCCGAGTACGACGACGCCAAGCGCATCGCCGAGCTGCGCCGGCTTCCGCTCAGCACCGTGATTCGCGCAGCAGAGGACGCGGCGTTGCGCGCGTTGACAACGCGGAGCCGCCGCTCGTAGGATGCGCCGTCTCGTGGAGGAACACGTGAGCGATCTACCGAACGCGGTTGTGAAGCGGCTCTTGGCGAAGCACGGAGATGGGATGCGCGTCTCCGGCGACGCGATCGACAAGGCAGTCGCCGCCGCGGAGGACTACATCGCCCGGCTCGCCCGCGAGGCCCACGCGCTGGCCGTCGCCGACAAGCGCAAGACCATCATGGAGAGCGACATCGTCCAGGCCCGCGCGCGCGTCAGTTAGCAAGCGAAGCGCGCAGCGAGGCGGAGTCCTCGCAGCCTCCGCGCGCGCTGGAGTCTCGGTGGAGTGATCGCGCATCCAGGTGCCGGCGCGGGGCGGCTCCCTCGCCGGAGAGCGGCCTCACTCGGTCCCTTCCCTCCCAACCGGGCTCGCGAAGAGCTCGGCGAGATAGGTGATCCAGGCCGCTTCGTCGCGCTCGCTGAAGCCGCGGAAGAGCACGCCGACGCCTGCTGCGCCGGCGCCGGCAGCCTCCACGCGATAGATGCCCTCGGTCTCGACCGCGAGCACGCGCCCGATCTCGGGCAGCTCGATCTCGCAGCGATGCACTGCTCCTTCCGGCGCGTCCCACTCCGTACCGATGAAGGCGCCAAGGCGGGCGACCGAAGTCGTGAAGGCGCCGCGACCATCATCGAGGCGCACGGAAAGGCGCCACGGCAGACGCCGAAAGCGGCGGCGGGCGCGCGAGCCGAGGATCCGATCGACGCCCGCCGCGACGCGGTCGGCGTCGAGAGGCTGCACGATGTAGCCGGCGGCCCCGACACTGCGCGCGGCCTCGCGGACCGGCTCCCGCAGATGCTCGTCGACCAACACGACCGGGACGTTCTCGACGCCCGGCAGCGCGCGCAGGTCCGACACCAGCTCGAGGCCCTCCGAGCGGCCGAGATGCGCGTCCGTGAACACGAGCTCGAAGCTGTGCTGATGGAACGCCTCCAGCGCCTCGTGCGCCGAGAACTCCGCTCTCACGCGGAAACCGAGCTGCTCGAGGCGGCGCGTCAGCGCGGCGCTTCGCCCGAGATGCGGCCCAACGAGCAGGATGCGGCGGCCGGACCGGGAGCGCGGCTGGGCTCGACCTCGGGCGGCAGGCGCTTGACCTCGAAGTTCCCGGGCATCAGCGTCGC
>DASTOI010000575.1:0-2000 GCA_035762585.1 Myxococcota bacterium | reverse complement strand
TGCGCGTCTGCGCGACGCGGCCCTCGGGCGTGATCACCACGAGCAGCGCCTCGGGCAGCGTTCGCACGTTGTGCACATCGATGAACGCGTAGCCGACCGCGCGCCCGTCGCGCCAGGCCGTGTGCAGCGTCGCGACGCGGCTCTCGAGCCTCGCGTGCGCGCGCGCCTCGACCGCGCGCGCCTGCCCGTCGTCGAGCAGCACGCTGCGCTTCTCGACGCGCGCGCCGGGGAACGCCGCCGCGAGCGCCTCGGCCTGGCTCGCGAACACCTCGCCGCGCGCACTGCTCGCGAAGAGCAGCGCGGCGGCGACGACGAGGGCGCTAGTACGCAAACCCGACGCCGAGCGCGACTTCGTCGGGCCGCTTGCCGTCGCGCGCGTTCTGGTTCCGGTACTCGGCCTTCAGCACGACGTTCGGATGCGGGTAGAAGCTGAGGCCGGTCGACAGCACCGAGTACTCGAGGTTGTCGTTCTCGAGGAAGCCGGTCGCGACGTCGTGCTGCGTGTCGATGTGCTCGAAGCGCACGAACGGCTCGAGCGCGCGCTCGGTGTCCTCGCCGAAGAAGGCCGGCCACACGTCGTAGGCGATCTCGACGTAGCCGCCGAGCTGCGACTTCGCGATCGACGCGTTCGCGGCCGTGCCGAGCGCGGTCGAGAGCGAGCCGGCATTCGAGACGTCGGAGTACGCGAACAGCGCGCGGCTGTGGAACGGGCCGCGGCGGTACTGCGCGTGTCCTTCCGCGATCCAGAGCCGCGTGTCGGGGAGGCCCTGGTTCTGGTCGGCCTTGCCGGCGTAGAAGGAGCCGCCGACCTCGAGCCCAGGGAGGAGATCCGGCGTGAAGTCCACGCGGCCGACGAACGCGAAGTTCTCCGCGAGCGATTCACTGCCGCTCTGGCGGCCGCCGCGAATGCCGGACGCGCTGAAGCCCGACGCATCGAAGCCGGTCATCACGTAGGCGCGGTACTCCAGCTGCTCGCCGATCCGGCCGAACGCGCCGGCGCCGAGCTCGCGCCACGTCGCGGGCAGGATCACGCGCTCGGTGAGCGGGCGGAACACGCCGTAGAAGTAAGGGGGCTCGTGCACCTCGTTGAGGAAGCCCATCGGCGCGAGCAGCAGGCCGGCGCGGAAGTTCAGCTCGGGCTTCCAGTCGAAGTCGAGCGCCGCGAACTCGACCGCGACCTCACCCGACTCCTCGCCGCCCTCGACGAAGCCGTGCTCGAACTCGATCTCGGAGTTGAACGCGATGCTCTCGTTGAACTTGTATCCGATGTAGGTGACGAGGCGGAGCGCGTCCGCCGTGGCAGGCGAATCGCTGTCTGCGATCGGGTTCACGTAGTTGAGCTCGCCGTAGCCGCCGATCGAGAGACCGCGCGCGATGCCGAAGATCTTGGACGCGGCCGGGCCGTAGCCCCGCTCACCCTCTTCGGGAAGCGCCTCTTCCGGAACCGCGGCCTCGGTGCGAAGTCGCCCGATTTCTTCGGTCAGCGCCTGCACTTGGCGTTCGAGCGCGGCGATGCGGTCCGCTTCGGAGGTTTGGGCCGCGGCGTTCAACGGGATGATCAGCGCAGCGGTCGCGAGCAGGAGCAGAAGACAGGAGCGGGTCACGTTCGGTCACCTCGGTTTGAACTGAAAATGAAAACTGATTTCAGTTCCTACCGAGAACCGAAGCGTCAGTCAACGCCCGGCCCGCGGCGCTGAGCCAATGGGTCAGGCCTCATTGGCTCACGACTCGGGCGTGAACCGGACCGGAATGCGCTTGATGCCCGCGATGAAATTGCTCCGCTGAAATTCCACCGGGCCCGCCGGCGCGATGTCGGGCAGCCGAGTCGCGATCTCGCGCAGGATCGTGCGCAGCTGCATGCGCGCGAGATTGGCGCCGAGGCAGAAGTGCTCCCCGATGCCGAACGCGATGTGCTCGTTCTTCTCGCGCGTGATGTCGAAGCGCATCGAGTCGTCACCGAAGATCTCCTCGTCGCGATTCGCCGACGGATAGACGTTCAG
>DASTOI010000574.1:0-3590 GCA_035762585.1 Myxococcota bacterium | reverse complement strand
CCTGCCCGAACAAGTGGACCGGAATCACCGCCTCGATGCGCGGCCCTCGCTGCAGCGCGCGTTCGAGCGTCTCCGGCGTCATGTTGAACGTGGCCGCGTCGACGTCGGTGAACACGATGCGCAGGCCGAGCCGCGCGATCGCGCTCGCGGTCGCGAAGAACGTGTAGGCGGGACAGGCCACCGCGTCGCCGGGCGCGAGCCGCAGCGCCATCAGCGCGAGCATCAGCGCGTCGCTTCCGCTCGCGCACGCCACCGCATGCGAGGCACCGCAATAGGCGGCGAGCTCGCGCTCGAACATCGCGACCTCGGGGCCGAGGATGAAGCGCTGCTCCGCGAGCACCTTCCCCATCGCCGCCGCAAGCTCGTGCTTCAGCGCCTCGTATTGCGGCGCGAGGTCGAGCTGCGGGATCGGTGCGTGCTTCGTCATGGAGGCCGGCGCAGCGTCTCACTCCAGCGGCGGGCGGGCAACCGTGGCTCCCGCCGGGCGCGTCGTCGCGCGAGCGCACGCCGCGGCGGCTGCGAGCGCCGCGAAGGCTTTGCTCTCGCCAATCGGAGCGAATCGCGAGCTGCGGATTTCGCGACGCGACGCCCGCAACGCGAGGCGGTCATGAAGCGCAGCGTTCGATCCGACGGAGCTGACCCTCCGTCAGCTCTCTGCCAGCGCCATCTCCGACACCGCGCGGTGTAGGATGCGCCGATGCGGGAGGGGCCCATGCAGCAGCGCTGGCTCGTTGTTCGTTGCGTCGTGCTCGTTGCTCTTTGGTGGCTCGCACCGATCGCGGCGCTCGCGCGCGGGCAAGTTGCGATCGTGGCTCCGCGCGAAGGGCAGCTCTCGCTCGCGTCGGCGCCGGTCGCGTTCGAGATCCGGCTGACCGCGGGCGCGGCTCTCTCGCAGCTCGCCCTCTCGCTCGACGGTGTGCCGATCACGCCGGCCGATCTCGCACAGCAGGGCGCGCGCGCAACGGGAACGCTCTCGGGCCTCACGCCGGGCCTCCACACGCTGCGTGCGGATCTCTCGAGCGAAGCCGGCTCGTCCTCTGCGAGCCGCGCTTTCGAGCTCGCGGCGCTGACGAACCCGGATCAGTGCGACGTGCTGAACGACGTCTCGTGCCTGCTCCCCTTCCCGTCGTCGCGTTTCCTGGTTCCGGCGAAGACGCCGACCGGCGTGCGCGTCGAGCTGCCGCCGACGGAGCTCTTGCCGCAGTTCGGCGGATTCGGTCCGGACACCAGTCATTATGTGCGCAACGACGGCTTCAGCCCGACCGCGCAGGTGCTGATGCACTTTCCGGCCGGCGTCGACGTCGCGGCGTCGAACGCGCCGCGCATCGATCCCGAGACGCGCACCTACGACACGCGCGGCCTCGACGCCGACAGCCCGACGCTGCTGATCGACGCGGAGAGCGGCGAGCGCATCAATCACTGGATCGAGAACGACTCGCGCGCGCGAAATCTCGCCCGCGTGCTGACGTTCCTGCGCCCCGGCGAGAGCCTCGTGCCCGGGCATCGCTACCTCGTCGCGGTGCGCCGGCTCGTCGACGCGAGCGGCGCGCCGGTTCCGCCGGAGCCGGCGTTCGCCGCGATCCGCGATCGGCGGCCGAGCACGATCCCCGCAGTACGCCGGCGCGCCGCGCAGCTCGAGCCGGTGCTCGCGCGGCTCGAGCGCTTCGGCGTCGCGCGCAGCGAGCTGATCCTCGCGTTCGACTTCGTCGTGATGAGCGACGAGTCGCTCACCGGCGAGATGCTCGCGATGCGGAAAAGGGCGTTTCGCTGGCTCGATCGCGAGCTCGCGCGCGGCGCGCAGCCGTTCACGGTGACGACCACGATCGACGTGAACCCGGAGTGCACCGATCCCGCGCAGCCGATCTGGCGGCGCGTCGAAGGCACGTTCTCCGTGCCGCTGTTCCTGGAAGGCGATCCGAACGCCGCGGCCGCCGTGCCGACGTTCCTGCGCCGCGGCGCGGACGGCGCCCCGCTCGCGGAAGGCTTCACGCAGGCGCCGTTCGGCGCGGCGATTCCGTGCAGCGCGCTCACGCGCGGCGCGCCGCTGCCGGGCCTCGTGATCGGGCACGGCCTGTTCGGCACCGGTCCGAGCACCGTGAGCTCGCTGACCGCGGCGCGCGGCCTGACCCAGTTCGATTTCGTTTCGGTCGCGACGAACTTCAGCGGGTTATCAGGCGCGGACGTCAGCGGCCCGCTGGATCAAACCTTCATCTTCCAGATCATCGTCGATCCGACGCTGTTCCCGGCGCTGCCCGACCGCCTGCGTCAGGGCCAGCTCGCGACGCTCGTGCTCGCGCGCCTGCTCGCGCGCGGCGCCTTCAACGCGCATCCCGCGTTCCAGCTGCCGCACGGCGCCGGCGCGATCGACACGCGCGTGAAGCCTTACTACTTCGGCGCGAGCCTCGGCGGGATCATGGGCACGATGTTCGCGGCGCTCACGCCCGATGTGGAGAAGCTGAACGTCGACGTGCCCGCGATCAACTTCTCGTTGCTGCTGCACCGCGCGACGCCGTTCATCCAGTTCGAGCAGCTGATCGGGCTCTTGAATCGCGACGCGCTCGATCAGTCGCTCGGAATCGGGCTGCAGCACGAGCTCTGGGTGCGCGGCGAGCCGGCAGGCTACGCGACGCACGTGACCTCGAAGCCGCTGCGCGGAACGAACGCGAAGAAGGTGCTCGCGACGGTCGCGCTCTACGACCACCAAGTCTCGAATCTCGGCTCGCAGCTGCTCGGGCGCACGCTCCGGCTCGGCTCGCTCGAGGGCTCCGTAATGACCGATCTGCCGGGTCAGTCCGACCTCTCGGGCCCGCAGGACTCGGGCTACATCGTCTACTCGACGGGCTCGTTCGACCCTGATGACTCGGCGCACCTGCCGTTCATCCCGCCGCTGGTGAACGACCAGGTGCAGGTCAGCCGCTGCGATCCGCACGGGCGGCGCGGCTTCATCCCGGCGTCGGTCGCGCAGCTGATGGAGTTCTTCACGCCGGAGGGCCGGATCGAGAACTTCTGCAGCGACGACGGCGTCTGCAACGCGTCGGACGCGAACGAGTGGCCGAACGGACTGCCGCCCTGCGATCCGCTGCTCTGAGCGCGCGCGTGCGAGTGCGCGGCTCGCTCGCGCTCGGAGCCGCGCTCGCGGTTTTCGTGCTCGGCGCGAGCGTCGCCGCCGCTGAGCCGCCCGCGCCGATCTTCGTCGTGCGCCACGCCAAGAAGCTCGACGCCGAGGATCCCGATTCGCCGCTCTCGCGTGCAGGAGCAGCCCGCGCGAGAGCGCTCGCGGAGCGACTGCGCGATCGCGGCATCCGCACGATCGTCGTCAGCGAGAAGCGCCGCACGCGCGAGACCGCAGCGCCGCTCGCGCAACGGCTCGGCCTCGAGCCGACGGCGATCGCGAGCGCGGTCCACGTCGAGGATCCGCGCGCGCTCGCCGCATCGATCCGCGAGCAGCTCGCGCGCGGCGCCGTGCTCGTCGTGACACACAGCGACGCGATCCCCGGCTTGGTCTGCGCGCTCGCGGGAAAGGCCGTTCCCGAAGTCGGCGAGGACGAGTACGACCGCATCTACACGATCGAAGGCGCGGCGCTGGCCGA
>DASTOI010000573.1:0-5134 GCA_035762585.1 Myxococcota bacterium | reverse complement strand
ATCGCGCACGGGCTCGAGCCCGTCCGTCATCAGGCCCTGTCCATCGATCGGAATCGGCACCAGCTCGGCGCCCGCCGCACGCAGGCAGAACGCGAAGCCCGAGTAGTGCGGCTCCTCGATCACGACGCGCGAGCCGGGGTCGACGAGCAGCCGCGTCACCAGGTCGATCGCCTGCTGCGAGCCGTGCACGATCACGATCTGCTCGGGAGAGCAGACGACGCCGCGCGCGCGCGCCAGGTACTGCGCGAGCGCCTCGCGCAGCTCGTCGGCGCCGCCGGGCGCCTGATAAGCGAGCCGCCGCGCGCCGAGCCGTCGCGCGCGCCGCCCTAACAGGCGCGCCCAGGTCTCGAGCGGAAGATCCGCGTACGACGGCTCGCCGTAGCGGAAGTCGTACGGGAGCAGGCGCTGCCACGGATTCCACGACGCGCGCCCCGCGCCCACGACCGCCTGCATGCGCACGCCGGCTGCGGAGAGCCGCAGCGGTCGCTCGTCTGCCTTGCGCGGCGCGGCGCGGGCGGGTCGCTGCGCGATCTCGGCGACGAACAGCCCGGCGCGCTCTCGCGAGACGACGAAGCCCTCCGCGAGCAGCTGCTCGGTCGCGAGCAGCGCGGTATTGCGCGAGAGACGGAGCTCGCGCGCGAGCGCGCGCGTCGACGGCAGCCGCTTGCCCGCGCGCAGGCGCCCCGAGAGCACCGCGCCGCGCAGCGCGCGGTAGAGCTGGCGGTGCAGCGGGCCTTCGCCGTCGAGGCGCATCCAGAGCATCCGCCTCTGGTACCAAGTTTTCGGAGAAATGTGGACCTGGGCGGGGCCAGCGGTGCGGGCGACGTTCGCTCCCATGACGAACCCGACCGACCTCGAGCGCTTCTTCGGCTACGCGCGGGACTTCGAGCTCGCGTACCTGACGGACGACTGGGCGCGCATCCGCCCGTGGTTCGCGGACTCGGCCGCGCACACGGTCTCGAACGGCGGCGTGCTCGGCAGCGGCGCTTCCGGCGCGCAGGCCGTCGTCGACGACCTGCGCGACAGCGTGCGCCGCGTCGATCGCCGCTTCGACGTGCGCATCCCGGAGATCGTCGACGGCCCGCGCACGCGTCCCGATGGCGTGTTCATGCGCTGGACGCTGACGCTGCGCCGCGAGGGCGCTTCGGACCTGCGGCTCGAAGGCGATCACCTGACCGTCTACGAAGACGGGAAGATCGCCGCGATCCACGAGCAGCTCGCACCCGAGACGCCGCAGCGTGTCGCCGCGTACCTCGCCGAGCACGGCGCGCAGCTGCGGCCGGCGGGCTCGCTCTTCGCGCCGCCACGCGGCGCGCGCGATCTCGAAGCGCTCACGGCAGCGAGCGCGCGTTCGCTCGTCCGCGTGTACGGCTGCGCAAAGAGCGAGGCGAACGTCGGCGCCGCGCTCGCGGTCTGCAGCGACGATTTCGTGCTCGACGCCGTCACGCTCGGCGTGACTGCGCGCGGCCGCGCGGAGTGCGCCGCGACGCTGCGCCAATTCTTCCGCGCATTTCCTGATTACTCGGTGCAGCTCGAAGGCTTCGCGAACGGGCCCGGGACGGTCGCCGCGTGGGGCCGCGCGCGCATGACGCTGCAAGGCGGCTGGCTCGGCTTCGCGCCGACCGGCAAGACCGCCGAGCTCCCGGTCTTCTGCGTGTTCGACGTCGCGAACGGCGCGCTCGCGAGCGAGCGCTTCTTCCTGGACCGCGCAGCGTTGCTCGAGCAGCTCGGGCTTCCGCTCGAGGCGCGTGGGCGCTCGTGAGCGCGAAGCTGCGCACCGCGCGCGACGAAGATCTCCCGCTGCTCGCGGACGTGCTCTGCATGGCGGGGCGCGGCCATCTCGCGCGCGGACCGTGGGACTTCGTGTTCCCAGATCCCGCGGAGCGCCAGCGCGGGCTCGCGCGCATCGCCGGCGGAGCGGAGCGCTCGTTCTGCCACCGCTCGGTATTTCGCGTCGCCGATCTCGGCGGCGTCGCGAGCGCCGCGCTCGTCGCGTTCGACGCGAGCACGTTCGACGAGCACGCGCTCGGGCGCGCGATGTTCGCGGCGTTCGCCGCGCTCGGGCTTTCGTCCGAGCGCAGCGCCGCGGTCGGCCCGCTGCTCGCGCCGTACCTCGCCTGCTTTCCCGACATGCCGCGCGATACATGGATCATCGAGAACGTCGGCACGCGCCCCGAGGCGCGCCGGCGCGGCCTCGTCGCGAAGCTCCTCGAAGACGCGCTCGAGGAAGGCCGGCGCCGCGGCTTCGCGCTCGCGCAGATCTCCGTGCTGATCGACAACGAGCCCGCGCTTCGCGCGTACGAGAACGCCGGCTTTCGCGTCGTCGAGAGACGCGCGACGCCCGAGTTCGCGCGCCTGATGCGCGCGCCCGGCTTCGTGCGCATGACGCTCGCGCTCGGGGGCGGCTCATGAGCGACGCGCTGCAATCGCAGCTCTGCTTCGAGGGCGTGCTGCTGTTTCTGTTGGGGCTGCTCGGCGGCGTCGCGATTCCGGCATTCCGCAGCCCGCGCATCGGCCTCTCGGCGCATCTCGCGGCGATCGAAGGCGGCCTCGTGCTGATCGCCGTGGGCCTCGTCGGCGCGCGGCTCGAGCTGTCGTCGGCGTGGGCCGCGGCGATCGCGCACGCGCTCGCGATCTCGCTGTACGCGCTTTGGGTCGGCCTCGTCGCCGGCGCGATCTGGGGAACGGGCCGCACGCTCCCGATCGCGGGCGCCGGCCTCGTCGCGAAGCCGCATCAGGAGCGCATCGCGCAGCTCTTGATCGTCGGCGGCTCGATCGGCAGCGCGCTCGGCAGCGCCGCGCTGCTCGTCCTGTGGAATTGGCGCGCTCACTAGGAATCCGGAGGAAGCCGTGAAGCGAACCGTCTACCGCACGTGCACGATCTGCGAAGCGACCTGCGGCATCGAGGTCGAGCTCGAGGGACGCGCGGTCACGCGCATCCGCGGCGACGCGCGCGATCCGTTCTCGCGCGGGCGCATCTGCCCGAAGGCGACGGGCATGCGCGGGCTTCAGGAAGACCCCGATCGCATCCGGCGCCCGTTGCTGCGCAACGGCGACGACTTCGTCGAGATCGGCTGGGATGAGGCGTACGCGCGCGCGGCCGATGGGCTCGCGCGCGTGCGCGCGGCCGGCGGTCCGAACGCGGTCGCGCTCTACCGCGGCAACCCGACGATCCACGACGCCGGCACCTTGCTCGGCGCGAACGTGCTGCTCGCCGCGCTCGGCACGAAGCAGGCGTACTCCGCCGGCGCGCTCGACACGTGGCCGCGCTTCGTGCAGTGCACCGAGATGTACGGCGGGCCGGTGCGCATTCCCGTGCCCGACGTCGATCGCACCCAATACTTCTTGATCGTCGGCGCGAATCCCGCCGTCTCGCAGGGCTCGATCATGACGGCGCCCGGGATCAAAGAGCGCATCGAGGCGCTGCGCGCGCGCGGCGGCAAGGTGGTCGTGATCGACCCGCGTCGCAGCGAGACCGCGCTGCTCGCGGACGAGCACCACTTCATCGTGCCCGGCGCGGACGCCGCGTTCCTGCTCGCGATGATCGACGTGCTGTTCGAGGAAGGGCTCGTGCGGCTCGGTCGCTGCGACGGGCTCGTGCGCGACCTCGGACGCGTGCGCGAGCTCGCGCGCGGATTCTCGGCGGAGCGCGTCGCGCCACTGTGCGGGATCGACGCGGCGACGATCCGACGGCTCGCGCGCGAGCTCGCGGCGGCGCCGAGCGCGGTCGTCTACGGGCGCATGGGCACTTCGGTGCAGTCGTTCGGGACGCTCGCGAGCTGGGCGATCGATCTGCTCTGCATCCTCACGGGAAATCTCGATTCGCCGGGCGGCGCAATGTGGTCGCGGCCGGCGGTCTCGCTCGGCTTCGCGTTCGAGGCGGCGGGCGCCGTGCAGCTCGGGCGCTGGAAGAGCCGCGTCTCCGGCCGCGAGGAGATGTTCGGCGAGATCCCGATCACCGCGCTCGCGGAGGAGATCGAGACGCCCGGCGAGGGGCAGATCCGCGCGTTCGTGACGATCGCGGGCAATCCCGTGAACACGGCGCCGAACGGCGCGCGGCTCGAGCGCGCGCTCGCGTCGCTCGAGTTCATGGTCGCGCTCGATTGTTATCGCAACGAGACGACGCGCCACGCGGACTTGATCCTTCCGCCGACGGGCCCGCTCGAGCGCAGTCATTACGACGTGCTGCTGATGCACGTCGCAGTGCGCAACGTCGCGAAGTGGTCGCCGGCGGCGCTCGAGCCCGAGCCGGCCGGACGGGATGGCTGGAGCACGTCGCTCGAGCTCGCGCGGCGCCTGATGGGTCTCACGCAAGTCGCGCCCGAGGCGTTCGACGGCCTCGTGCTGCGCCAGCTCGCCGAGCGCGCGCTGAACGCGAGCCGCTGGAAGGGCGAGATCACGCTCGACGAGCTGCTCAGCGCGGTCGGCAAGGAGCCCGGCGTCGAACGCGTGATCGATGCGCTGCTGCGGATCGGGCCTTACGGCGATGCCTGCGGCCGCAACGCGGACGGGCTCACGCTCGCCCGCGTGAAGGCCGCCGAGCACGGCGTCGATCTCGGCCCCCTCGAACCGCAGCTGCCGGGCCACGTGATCACGCCGAGCGGGAAGATCGAGCTCGCGCCGGCGCGCATCGTCGCGGATCTGCCGCGGCTCGAAGCATGGCTCGCGAGCGCCACGGAGACGCCGCTGCGGCTGATCAATCGGCGCGATCTGCGCTCGATGAACTCGTGGCTGCACAACGTCGCGGCGCTCGCGAAGGGCCGCGAGCGCTGCACGCTGCAGATCCATCCGCGAGACGCCGCGCAGCGCGCGCTAGCCGACGGCGCCCGCGCGCGCGTGCGCACGCGCGTCGGCGAGATCGAAGTGCCGGTCGAGGTGACCGACGCCGTGATGCCCGGCGTCGTCAGCCTGCCGCACGGCTTCGGGCATGCTGGCAACGGCCTCGCGATGCGCGTCGCGACGAAGCGCCCGGGCGCGAACGTGAACCTCGTCAGCGACGACCTCGCGTTCGACGCACCGAGCGGGGCGAGCGCGCTGTTCGGCGGTGCCGTGGAGGTGGAGGCGGTCTGAGAGCTGTTTGGTGCGGTGCTCGTCGCGGGCAGCGCGGTCGCGGCGGGGCCGGGGGCGGCTGCGG
>DASTOI010000572.1:0-7358 GCA_035762585.1 Myxococcota bacterium | reverse complement strand
TGGAAGCTGCCCAGCTCGAGCGCCCCCGTCGTCGAACGCGCGCGGCGGCGTGAGGAGGTCTATCAGGGACCGCACGTGCACCGCGCGCCGGACGTCGTGGTCGAGCTCGCGCAGCACGACGGCTACGGCCTCTCGCTCGTGCCGACGCCGTGGGGCGACGCCGCGCGCACGAGCGTGCGGCGGCTGGAAGACTTCGAGCTCGCCGGCGGAAAGGGCCGCGGCATGAACGGCGTGCACACGCCCCACGGCATCTGGATCCAGACGAACACCGAGGGCGCGCGCGGCGCGCTCGCCGCCGCGCACATCGCCGACACTGCTCCCACGATTCTCCGTGCGATGGGCGTCGCGTTCGACGGCGCGCTCGAGGGGCGCCCGCTCGGCGGCGCGCGCGCGTACAGCGCCGCCGAAGAGGCGGTCGTCGCCGAGCGGCTGCGCAAGCTCGGGTATCTCGAATGAACGGGCTTCCGGCGCTCGGGCGCGGCGCGCGCCATCGAATTCGCGACGCCGGCGCCGAGTTGTTATGGGCGCTCGGCCGCACGCGCCCCGCGCGCAGCGCCCGCGGCGCGCTGACGATCGTGACCTTCCATCGCGTGCTCCCGCCCGAGGATCTCGCGAGCGCGCCGCTCCCCGGCTTGTGCGTCACGCCGCGCTTCCTCGACGGCTCGCTCGCGTTCTTCGCGCGCCACTTCCGCTGTCTCGGCGTCAGCGACGCCGTGCGCGACCACGCGCGCGGCGCGGCGAGCGAGAAGCCGCTGCTCGCGATCAGCTTCGACGACGGGCGCGCCGACAGCTTCCTGCACGCGCGGCCGCTGCTCGCGAAGCACCGCGTGCCGGCGACGTTCTACGTCGTCGCGAACGCGGTCGAGCGTGCGGAGCCGCTCTGGCCCGACGCGCTCGCGCTCGAAGTGCAGGCGCTGGCGGCGCGCGGCGCAGCCGGCCGGTACGCGATTGCGGAGATCTTCGACGCGCCGATCTCGCAGAGCGCGCCCGAGCGCGAGCTGCCGAAGCTCGCCGCGAACGTCGCGAAGGCGTGGCCGGCCGCGCGCATCGCCGGCGCGCTCGCGCGGCTGCGCGAGGCGAGCGGCGGTGCGAAGGCGCCGAGCTGGGAGCGCGCGATGAGCTGGAGCGAGCTCGCGCAGCTCGCCGCGGAAGGCCATGAGCTCGGCTCGCACTCCGCTTCGCACGCGATCTTGTTGCGGGAATGCGCTCCGGACCTCGCCGCGGAGACGTCCGGCTCGAGGCACGCGCTCGAAGCGAAGCTCGGCGTCTCGGTGCGGAGCTTCTGTTACCCGTCGGGCCTCTACGACGACGACGCGCGCGCGGCCGTCGCCGCCGCCGGCTACGAGAACGCGACGACGACGCGCAGCGGCGTCAATCGCGCCGGCGCGCCGCCGTTCGAGCTGCGCCGCGTCGAGGTCGACGGCACGCTGAATGCGCGACGCGACGGCTCCGCCTCCGAGAGCGTGCTCGCGTGGCGGCTCGCGCGAGACGCGCCGTGAGGACGCTCGCCCTCGTCGTCGGCCGCTATCCGACGCTCTCGCAGACGTTCATTCGCCGCGAGGTCGCCGCGCTGCGCGAGCTCGGCGTGCCGGTCCAGACGTGCAGCATCCATCGCTCGGCGCCGGAGGAGCTGCTCGCAGAGGCCGATCGCGAGGAGGCGACGCGAACCCTCGCGCTGCGGCCGACTTCGCTGAGCACCGTGCGCGACGCGCTGCTCAGCCTGCGTCGGATCCCCGGCATCGGCGGCGCGGCAGCGGTCGGGCTGGCGAGCGCGGCAGCGCAGTCGGTCACGGGGTACGGCAGGAATCCCGTCTACCCATTCTTCTATTGGGCCGAAGCCGTGCTCCACGCGGGGATGCTTGGCCCCCGCAGGGTCGGGCACGTGCACGCGCATTTCGCGAACGCCGGCGGCGAAGTCGCGCGCGCGGCGGCGCGGATGCTCGGCGCGCCCTTCAGCTTGACGCTGCACGGCTACTCCGATCTCGAGCAGACGCACCCGCGCCGCCTCGCCGCGCTCGTCACGCAGGCGCGCTTCGTCGCGTGCGTGAGCGACGCGATGCGCGAGGCCGTCGCCGCGCGCGTGCCGGATGTCCGTAACAAGCTGCACGTCGTCCGCTGCGGGCTCGACGCAGCAGGGCTCGCGCTCGCAGCGCGCGCATCGGCGCCCGGCGCGAACGCGAAGCTTCGCTTCCTGCACGTCGGCCGGCTCTCGCCCGAGAAGGATCAGGCGCTCCTGCTCGACGCGTTCGCCGACGCGCTCGGCTCCGGACTCGATGCCGGGCTTCGCATCGTCGGCGAAGGGCCCGAGCATGCCGCGCTCGCGCAGCAGATCGTTGCGCGCGGGCTCGCCGGCCGCGCAGAGCTCGTCGGCCCGCTCGCCGGCGCGGCGCTCACCGCGGAGTACGCGGCGGCGGACCTGTTCGTGATGTCGAGCCGCATCGAGGGCCTGCCCGTCGTGCTGATGGAGGCGCTCGCGCAGGGCGTTCCGTGCATCGCGCCGGCGGTGGGCGGGATTCCCGAGCTGATCACGGACGCGAATGGGTGGCTCTTCCCGGCCGGCGATCGCGCCGCGCTCGCCGCGCGCCTGCTCGCCGCGCAGCAAGCGCGCGCGAGCCTCGCCGCGCGCGGCGCTGCCGGGCGCGCCGCCGTGCTCGCTGCGCACGACGTGCGCAAGTGCGCCGCCGCGCTGCGCGACCTGATCGCTCCCGCGCTGGCGTAGGCTCGGCCGATGCGCCTCGCGTTGCTGGCCGCATTCCGCTTCCCCGCGCCGCAGGGCTCGCAGCGCTACGCGGACGAGCAGGCGCGCGCGCTCGCCGCCGCCGGCGCCGACGTCACGCTGTTTTGTTACGGGCGCGGCGATGGGCGCGACACCGGCGCGCTGCCGCTCGTGCGCAGCGCGCCGTGGCTCGCGCCCTCGCGCCCTTCGGCGCGCCTCGACCCGCGCAAGCTGCCGTCGGATGCGGCGCTGATGACGGCGCTCGTGCGCGCGCATCGCGCCTCGCCTTTCGACGCGGTGCTCGCGCACAACGCCGAGGCGACGCTGCTCGCGCTCGCGCTGCGGCGGCGACTGCGCATTCCCGTCGTCTACGTCGCGCACACACTCTGGGCGGTCGAGCTCGCCGCGCATCTGCCGCGCGGCGGGTGGATGTCGCGCGCGACGTGGGCGCCGGGCGCAGCGCTCGATCGCCTGCTCGCGCGCGGCGCCGACGCGACGCTCGTGCTCTCGCGCGCCGCCGAACGCGCGCTGCGGCCGTTCGCGCGCGGCCCGCTCGTGCGCGTTCCCCCCGGCTGGACGCGCGCGCCGGCGCCGCAGCCGGACGAGGTGGAGGACATCTGCCGACGCCACGAGCTCGCGCCGAGCGGCTACGCGATCTACGCCGGCAATCTCGATGCGTATCAGGATCTCGGGGAGCTCGACGCCGCGGCCGAGCGGATCGCTCCGCGCCCGGTCGTCGTCGCGACGCACGACTCGCGCGCGGTGCGCTTTCGCCGCCTGCGCATGCTGCGCCTTGCGTCGCCGGACGAAGCGCGGCTCCTGGTCTACGGCGCGCGCGCCGCGATCGTGCCGCGGCGCCACGTCGGCGGCTTCCCGATCAAGCTGCTGCAGTACCTCGAGGCGGAGCGCGCCGTCGTCGCGCGCGCGCCGCTCGCCGACACGCTCGCGCACCGCGAATCGGGCTGGCTGCTCGCCGAAGACGCGAGCGCGCGGGCGCTCGGCGACGCGATCGCGCGGGTGTGGGACGACGCCGCGCTCGCTGCGCGCCTCGGCGCCGGCGGGCGTCGCGCGCTCGAGAAGGCCCACGATTGGCCCGCGCTCGCGCTCGATACGCTCGAGGTCGCGCGCGAAGCCGCGCGCCGGCGCATCGTTCGTGCTTAGGAGACCGACTCAGGATGCGCGATCAGCGCACGCGCAGGGTCCAGCGCACGCGGAGGCCACTGTTCGACTTCGCTCGGCTCCGAAGACTTCGCCTCGCTGCGCGCTTCGCTTGCTAGCGGCGCGGCTTCATCGCGATCGTCGCGACCATCCCGAATATCGAGGTCGCGAACGCGAGCCCGATCAGCGCGGTGAGCAGCGCGTCCGGGATGTTGCTGTGGAAGCTCGCGCCTTCCTCGGCGAGCAGCTTCCCGAAGAAGCTTCCGTAGAGGGCGCCGGCGTTCGCCGCCCACGCGGCCGCGAACGCGGCCCGGCGGGCGAGCCGATCGGGGCGGAACGCGAGCGCCGCGATCAGCACGAAGCCGCCGATCCACACGTCGTCGAGCACGAACGCGAGCGGCCGGCCCTGGCCCGAGCTCCGGATCATCTCGCCCGCGATCAGTAGCGACCCATGCAGCACGCCGAGCACGCGCAGCGTGCGCGCGAGCGCGCTCGGTCTCTCGGCGAACAGGTTCACGCGCGTCGCTCGTCGAGTCGGCAGCGCACTACGGCTCCGAAGCCTGCGCCTCGCTGCCTGCCGGGCTCGCGGGCTCGCTGGCGGTGCTCGGCACACCGTACGAGATGTGCTCGGTGCGGGAGAGCAGCTTCCCGTCGCGGCGCGTCTCGTGCTCGACCGGCGGCCCGGGCGCCGCGTCGGCGAAGCACATCGAGAGCGCGTCGCCGTTCGCGTCCGACGTCGCGTAGCGCCAGCCGGGCTGCGTCCCGAGCTGTGAGCGGCACTCGGCGCGCTCGCGGGTCGCCTTCGCCGCCTCGAACAGTGCGTGATCGCGCAGCTCGCTCCACTTCGCGGAGAACTCCTGGGGCGGCTTCGCCGGCTCTCCGTCCGCGCCGAGGAACTCGAAGCGCATGCTCACCTGCTCGGCGTCGGCGGCGAGGACTTCGGTGCGCTCGAGCGATTCGGTCTCGCCAGCGAGCGTTCGCGTCTCGAGGCGGAAGCCGACGACCCAGCGCTCGCGAATCTGGTCGGCGCTGTACGGGACGGGCAGCGTTTCCGGCACCGGCGACTCCGCGCGCGCCGCGAGCGCCGCGCATGCACAGAGGATCGGCGCGAGCCGCACGCGCCTCACGCCCGCCCCTCCGCGAGCATTCGCTCGATGCGCGCTGCGCTCGCTTCTTCGAGCTCGGCGCACGCGCCGAGTGCGGCGCGCGTCGTCTCCGGAAGCGCTCCGGCGGCGGCGATCGCGCGCCACACGTTCGCGCCCTGCCGCTCCGCGGACGCCTGCAGCGAGAGCTGCTCGCGCAGGCCGAGGCCGACGAACATCGCGCCGTAGAGGCGCTTCGCTTCCGGCAGCAGTGCGTCGAGCTTCGCGGCCTGCGCGGCGCTCATCGGGAACAAGCGATCGGCGCGCGTCGCGATCTCCTCCTCGCTCTGCGCGCAGTCGAGCAGCGTGGCCGCGTGCTCGGGCGCCTGCGTCGCCCATGCGCGGTAGCGCTCGGCGGCGAGCCGCTCGAGGCGCGCGAGGAACGCGGGCCGCTCCGCCTCGGCGAGCCCGCGCGTCAGCGGCGCGAGGAGCAGCGTGATGCTCGGCGCGGCCTTCGCGCTCGCGGCTCCGGCTGCGCTCACAAGAGGCCGCCTTCCGGCGCCGGCAGCGCGCGCTGGTTGTAGAGCATCTTGCGCAGCTTCTCCTGGTCCTCTTTCGACATCGACGCGGGATCCATCCGCAGATCCGAGCCCGCCGCCATGCCGCGTTGCACGCCCGGACGCGCGGAGAGCTCGGTGTGCCAGCGCTTCAGGTACTTGAAGTCGTCGAGCTCCGAGCCGTACGCCTTGGGATCGAAGAGCCACGGATAACAAATCATGTCGGCGATCGAGTAGGCGTCGCCCGCGAGGTAGCGGCGGTCGTAAAGCCGGTTGTTGAGGACGCCGCAGAGCCGATTCACTTCGTCGCTGAAGCGGCGGACCGCGTAGCTCTGATCGCCCTGCGAATCGCCCAGGCGGCGAAAGTGCCCGCACTCGCCGGTCTTCGGGCCCTGGTTCGCCATTTGCCAGATCACCCACTGCTGCACTTCGGTGCGGCCGCGCAGATCGCGCGGGTAGAACTTCCCGACCTTGTCGGCGAGGTAGAGCAGGATCGCGCCCGACTCGAACACCGAGAGCGGCGCGCCGCCGTCCGCGGGCTCGTGGTCGACGATGACGGGCATGCGGTGATTGGGGTTCCACTTCAAGAACTCGGCCTTGAATTGATCGCCGCGCCCGATGTTGCACGGCACGATGCGATACGGGATCGAGGCCTCCTCGAGCAGAATCGAGACCTTCTTCCCGTTGGGCGTCGGCCAGAAGTGCAGGTCGATCATCGGGGTCTCCTCGGCGCGCTCGGCCCATCCTATCGCGAAGGCGGCGAGGACCTCCGAAGCTGTGAAGAAATGCGCCGTTCCAGGCGGTGCGCTGCGCGGAAGCCACTGTTCGATCTCCGCTCGGCTCCGGAGACTCCGCCTCGCTGCGCGCGCCGAAACGGCGCTTGCACTCCGATAAGCTGCGCCGCACAACTCGAGACCATCCCACCCCCGCACGTGCGGAGGCGGGGCCGTCTGCATTTTCGGATTGGCTTCGCGCGGGTGACTTCCTCCACCTCACGGCTCAGCGAGATCGCCGCGCGGCTGCGCGAGCGGAGGACGCCGGCGCGCCTCGTCGGCCTGCGCGGAGCCGCGCGCGCGGTCGCGATCGCGCGGCTGCTCGAGGCGCAGCCGGAGGCGCCCGCGCTCGTGATCGCGATCGGCGCGAAGGCGGCCGACGCGCTGCTCGAAGACCTGCGCCTCGTGCTCGGCGAGCCGCGCCCCGAGCAGGGCGGGCGCGTGCGCGCGTTCCCCGCGCACGACACGACGCCGTACGACCGCTTCTCGCCGCAGCCGTTCGTCGTCGCGCAGCGCATGGACGTGCTGCACCGCCTCGCGGCGTTCGACCGGGGCGCGCACGCCGGGCCGCCGCCGGTGGTCGTCGCGCCGTGGACGGCGCTCGCGCCGCGCGTGCCCTCGCGCGAGGCCGTGCTGCGCGCGTCGCTCGCAGTCGTGCGCGGCGAGGCGCTCGACCGCGACGGCTTCGTCGGCGCGCTCGTCGCCGCGGGCTACGCGCGGCAGTCGGTCGTCGAGGAGCGCGGCGAAGTCGCGGTGCGCGGCGGCGTCGTCGACTTCTTCCCGCCGCATCTCGCGCGGCCGGTGCGGATCGAGCTGTTCGGCGACGAGGTCGAATCGCTGCGCGAGTTCGATCCCGCGAGCCAGCGCTCGCAGGCCGAGCTGGAGCGCGTGGTGGCGCCGCCGCCGCGCGAGCTGCTCGTCACGCGCGAGCTCGCGATCGAGCGCGGCGACGCGATCCGCGCCGCGGCGCTCACGCAGGGCGTCGCGGCGCGCGAGGCGGACCAGCTGATCGACGGCTTGTTACGGGGCAGCTTGCCGCCGGGCGCGGAGGCGCTCGCCCCGCTGATCCAGC
>DASTOI010000571.1:0-2260 GCA_035762585.1 Myxococcota bacterium | reverse complement strand
GCTGCTCGCCTCCGGAAAGGGAATCGTCTTCCTGCACCACGCGATCGCCGGCTGGCCGGCGTGGCCCGAGTACGGGGACTGGACCGGCGCCCGCTTCCTCTACGCGCCCGGCACGGCGCGCGGCCGTAATTACCCGGACTCCGGATACCGCCACGACGTGAAGCACTTCGTGAAGCCCGTGGACCCGAAGCACCCGATCGCCGCCGGGATCGAGGCCGGCTACGAGATCAGCGACGAGCTCTACCTGTGCCCGGTATTCGAGGAGCTCGTCACGCCGCTGATGCGCAGCTCGCACGCGTTCGTCCCTGAGAGCTTCTACTCCGCAGCGGCCGCGATCGCGGGCAAGATGTTCAGCAACGAAGGCTGGACCCACCCGGCCGGCAGCAACCTCGCCGCCTGGGCCCAGCGCATCGGCCGCAGCCAGACCGCGACGATCCTCGGCGGCGATGGCCCCGCGGCGTACGAGAATCCGGGCTACCGGCGACTCGTGGAGAACGCGATTCGCTGGGTGGTGGACGAGACGCGCTCGCTGACGAGCAGCCGCGCGTAGCGCACCGCTCACGCATCCAGCCCGCCCGCCGGCGCCCCTAACAAACCGCCGTCGCAGGGGATCGCGGTGGCCGTGATGAAGCCGGCGTCGGGCGACGCGAGGAACGCGACCAGCGCGCCGATGTCGGCGGGCGTGCCGATGCGCGCGACGGCGGTCTGCGCGACGGAGCGTGCGCGCAGGTGCTCGGGCATCGACAGCACGAGCGGCGTCGCGATCAGGCCCGGCATCACGGCGTTCGCGGTGACGCCGGCGGGGCCGAACTCTTGCGCGACCGATTGCGTGAACGCGACCAGCCCCGCCTTGCTCGCGGCGTACGCGGGCTGACCGAGGATCGGCACGCGCGCGGCGACCGACGCGATGTTGATCACGCGGCCCCAGCCGCGCGCCGCCATCGCGGGAACGAGCGCGCGCACCGTGTGGAACGCGCCCGCGAGATTCACCCGCAGCTCGTGCTCCCACTGTTCGGGCTTCATGTCCGCGATGCGCGCGATGTTGTTGACGATGCCGGCGTTGTTGACGAGCACGTCCACGGCGCCGAGCGCGCGCGCGACCTCCGCGGCGGCGCGCTCGACCGCGGCGGAATCCGCGACGTCGACCTGCACCGTGTGCGCGCGCCGGCCGAGCGCGCGCACGGCCTCCTCGGTGGGCGTCTCCTCGTCTGCGCCCGAGGCCCGCTCGCGCAGCCGGTAGTACCGCTCGCCGCGGAACGGCGCGGGATGCACGTCCGCGATCGCGACGTCAGCGCCGGACTCCGCCAGCGCGAGCGCGATGCCGCGCCCGATTCCGCGCGCGCCGCCGGTGACGAGCGCGATCTTGCCCGCGAGCGCGCCGCCCATTCCGCTCGCGAGCGGAGCGCTCATTCGGCCGCCGGCAGCCGCAGCTCGGCATCGCCGCTCGCCATCACTTCGCCGCGTTGATTGGTCATCACGACGCGAACGGTCGCGAGCGTGTTCCCCGAGCGGCGGTCTTCGCTGAGCTCGGTGACTTCACCATCGAGGAACGTCGCGTCGCCGGTCAGCGCCGGGGAGCGGTAGGACATCTTGCTGTGCAGAACATCGCCATGCTCGCCCAGCCAATTCGCGAGGTAGTCGAGGATCCACGCGCCCATGCTGGCGCCGTATCCGTAACTGCGCGGCATTCCGATCACCTGCGCGTAGCGATCCTGCACGTGGCCGCGCGACGGGCCGTAATAAAGTCCGTCGGCGTAGCTGGGATCGATCTTCGCGCCCTCGAGATCGCGGCTCATCTCCGGCAGCCAGCCGGCGCGCCACAGCGAGGTCGGGCCGCCGGATTCGGCGAACGCGCCCCACACGCTCATCAGGAAGCCGCGCCACTCGGTCGCGAAGCTCTGCAGCGTGTGCGGCCCGATCGCGCGGCGCGGCAGCTTCTCGCCCTTCTTCACGAACAGCCGCGTCTCGTGGCCGAGATCGAGAAACGAACGGTAGTACTCGAACTTCTCGCGCTCGAGCTCGCGCAGCTCGGCGTCGCTCCACGACTTCTCACGATTCTCCGCGAACTGGCCGCGTTCGATCGCGTCGTTCGGCCGGTAGCGGATCGAGGTCGAGCGCTGCTTGCAGACGATCTCGCCGCGGCCGTTCACGTACGTGGTATCGCCGCGCGAGAACATCGTCGGGCCGGCGAACTTCGTCTGCGTGAGCTTGTAGTCAAAGAGCATCCGCTCGTGGCGGAACGTGTCGCCGGCGAAGATGC
>DASTOI010000570.1:0-3127 GCA_035762585.1 Myxococcota bacterium | reverse complement strand
ACGCTGCGCAGATCCGCGGGCAGCGCCTCGAGGTGCGCCTTCTCCGAGACCGTCGCGCGCGCGAGCGGCGTCCCGGTCATGCGCGCGATCAGCTGCTCGACGTCGCGCACCGTGACGACGCGGCCGGCCTTGGTGTGCGGGGCGAGCTTCACCGCCGCACCGACCTCGTCCATCACGTCGATCGCCTTGTCGGGCAGGAAGCGATCGTTGATGTGCTTCGCCGAGAGCTCGACGCACGCCGAGAGCGCGGGCTTCGAGTACTTGACGCCGTGATGCTCCTCGTAGCGCGGCGCGAGCCCTTCGAGGATGCGCTGCGCCTCGGCCTCGCTCGGCTCGGGCACGTCGACGCGCTGGAAGCGGCGCGCCAGCGCGCGGTCCTTCTCGAAGTGGCGATACTCCTGATAAGTCGTCGAGCCGATGCAGCGCATCTCCCCGGACTGCAGCAGCGGCTTCAGGAGGTTCGACGCGTCGACCGTCGCACCGCTCGCGGCGCCGGCGCCGAGAATGGTGTGGATCTCGTCGATGAAGAGGACGGGGTTCTCGCGCTCCTTCAGCGCCGCGACCAGCGCCTTGAAACGCTGCTCGAAATCTCCGCGGTACTTGGTGCCCGCGAGCAGCGCGCCGAGATCCAGCGCGAACACCTCGGCGCCCGCGAGATCCTCGGGCACGCCGCCGCCGACGATGCGCTGCGCGAGGCCCTCGGCGATCGCCGTCTTCCCGACTCCGGTCTCGCCGACGAAGATCGGATTGTTCTTGCGGCGCCGCGCGAGGATGTGGACGGCGCGGTCGAGCTCGCCCTCGCGGCCGACCAGTGGATCGAGCTTCCCCTGCGCAGCGAGCTCCGTGAGATTCTGCGCGAACGCGGCGAGCGGGTCGGCCGGCATCTCCTCGTCGCCGTCGCCGCGCGTCACCTGCTTCGCGCGCTTGCCCTCGGCGCCAGCCTTCTTCGCGGTCGCCTTCAGCTTCGACTCTCCGTGCGAGACGTAGCGCAGCACGTCGAGCCGCGTGACCTCCTGACGACGCAACAAGTCGACCGCGAACGAGTCGGGCTCGTTGAGGATCGCCGCGAGCAGATCGCCCGCTTCGACCTCTTCCTTCTCCGCGCTCTCGGCGTGCTGGATCGCGCTCTGCAGCACGCGATGGAACGCGAGCGTCTGCGCGGTCTCCTCGCGCGTGCCCTCAGGCAGCTTCTCGACCTCGTCTTCGAAGTAGCGGTCGAGCTCGCTGCGCAGCCGATCCAAGTCGGCGCCCACGTGGCGCAGCACGTTCGCGCCGGCATCGTCGTGGGCGAGCGCGTAGAGCAGATGCTCGACGGTCAGGTAGGCGTGGCGACGCGCTACGGCTTCACGCAGCGACGCCTGGATCGTCATGTGCAGCTCGCGATTGATCTGACTCACTCGGCCTCGACCCCCGCGCGCAGCGGATAGCCGCGCTCCTCGGCCAGCTTGTGAACCTCCACAACCTTCGTCTCGGCGACGTCGAGCGTGAAGACGCCCGCGATGCCCGAGCCCGAGCGATGGATGCGCAGCATCAGCGCGTTCGCCTCGACCGGGCTCTTGCGGAAGACCGACTCGAGCAGGTTCACGACGAACTGCATCGGCGTGTAGTCGTCGTTGTAGAGAACGACCTTGAACCGCGGCGGGCGAGCCTGCTTCTCGCGCGTGCGTTCGAGCACGCTGCCCTGTCGCTGTCGTTCGTCGCTCGCGCCTGCCACGAAGGCGCAAGATAGCCGCGCTCGCCGAGCCGCGAGCCAAGCCGACCACGGAGCCGAGCGAAGGCGAGCCGGCAAGCTCGCGAAGCGGGCGCGCAGCGAGGCGAAGCCGAGCGGAGTAAATGCGGTAGCGCCAGACTGCGCGCCGATGGCCGACTTCGCGCTGCTCGAATCGGTCCGCGAGATCCCGCGCGAAGAGTGGAACGCGCTGGTCGCGGACGAATCGCCGTTCCTCGAATGGGAATGGCTCGCGTCGCTGGAGGAGGCGGGCTGCGTCGGCGCGCGCGCGAGCTGGTCGCCGCGGCCGCTCGTCGCGCGCGAGCGCGGGCGGCTCGTCGCGGCGTGCCCGCTCTACCTGAAGGGCAACAGCGAGGGCGAGTTCGTGTTCGATTGGGGCTGGGCCGACGCCGCCCAGCGCGCGGGCATCGCTTACTACCCGAAGCTGCTGGTCGGCGTGCCGTTCACGCCGGTCTCGGGCGCGCGCTTCCTGACCGCGGCGGGCGAGGACCGGCCGGCCTGGATCCGCCGCTTCGCGGCGGCGCTCCGGGATCTATGCGTGGGCAACGAGCTTTCCAGCGTGCACGTGAACTTTCTGCGCGACGACGAGCGCGCGGAGCTCGAGGCGGCGGGCTTCCTGCTGCGCAGCGCGTTCCAGTACCACTGGCGGAACCGCTCGTTCGCGAGCTTCGACGACTATCTCGCGAGCCTCACGAGCAAGCGGCGCAATCAGACGCGGCGCGAGCGCCGCGAGCTCGCGCTGCAGGGCGTCGCGATCGACGCGCTCGGCGGCGACGCGCTCGGCGACGAGCTGTTCGATCCCATGTTCGAGATCTACCGCGCGACCGTCAGCGCGAATCCTTGGGGCCGGCAATACCTGAATCGCCGGCTGTTCCATTTGTTACGGGAGCGCTGGAAGCACCGGCTCTGCTTCGTGCGGGCGCGCGTCGGCGAGGAGCTGGTCGCCGGCACGGTGAACGTGCAGAAGGGCGACGCGCTGTATGGGCGCTACTGGGGCGCGCTGCGCCCGCTGCGCCACCTGCACTTCAACGTCTGTTACTACGCGGGCATCGAGCACTGCATCACCCAGGGGCTCGCGCGCTTCGAGCCCGGCGCGGGGGGCGAGTACAAGCAGCTGCGCGGCTTCGACGCGACCGCCACCTGGAGCGCGCACTTCATCGCCGACGAACGCCTGCGCGCCGGCGTCGCGCGCTTTCTCGCCGCCGAGCGCGAGAAAGTCACGGACGCGCTCGAGTGGTACGCGGAGCACTCCGCGAACCGGCGCCAGGATCCGCCCGCTGACGGGTGAGCGTGCGCGCGTTCGGACGAAGGCGAACGCCGCCGGCCGCGCCGCGAAACGCAGCGTGACAGCGGGGTCAGACCCCGCTGTCACGCCGTCGGCCGTCAAGCGGAACGCGC
>DASTOI010000569.1:0-4495 GCA_035762585.1 Myxococcota bacterium | reverse complement strand
TCCTCGACGGCATCGCACCGCTCTATGACGAGCGCGAGTACAACGTGACGTCACCGGGCACGGTGGTCGGCGACGTGATCGTGGTCGGCTCGTCGATCGCCGACACGCTGCGGCCCGACGAGCCGCCCGGTGACGTGCGAGCGTTCGACGTGCGCAGCGGCGCGCTGCGCTGGACGTTCCACACGATTCCGCACGAAGGCGAGCCGGGCTACGAGACGTGGCGCACCGGCACGCGCCTAACAGGCGCGACGAACGTGTGGTCGACGATCACTGCGGATCTCGAGCGCGGACTCGTCTTCCTGCCCGTGAGCACGCCGAGCCCGGATTTCTTCGGCGGCGACCGCGTGGGCGACAACCTCTACAGCGATTCCGTCGTCGCGCTCGAGGCGCGGACGGGGAAGAAGCGCTGGCACTTCCAGACCGTTCACCACGATCTCTGGGACTACGACCTCGCCGCGCCGCCGGTCTTGGTGACGCTCGAAAGAGACGGCAAGCGTGTCGACGCGGTCGCGCAGGCGACCAAGCACGGCTTCGTATTCGTGCTCGAGCGCGAGACGGGCGTGCCGGTGTTTCCGGTGAACGAGGTGCCGGTGCCGCAGACCGATTTGCCGGGCGAAGTGACGTCGCCGACGCAGCCCATCCCGAGCGCGCCGCCGCCGCTGGTGCCCCAGCGCATCAGCCCGGAGGAGCTCTACGCGCCGACGCCCGAGCATCTGGCTGCGTGTCGCACGCAGCTCGCGCCGCTGCGCAACGAAGGTCTGTTCACGCCGCCGAGCCCGCGCGGCTCGATCACGTACCCGTTCACGGCGGGCGGCGCGAACTGGTCGGGCGCCTCGTGGGATCCCTCGCGCCAGCTCCTATTCGTTCCCGTCAACAACTTGGTGCACGTGATTCGCCTCGACGAAGTCGCCGAGCGCGCGACCGGTGGCGGCGCGGACGTGAAACCGCTGCATGGCATCGGCCTGCGCAACGCCTGGTGGCTGATTACGGGGCGCGGCACCGGCGAGCGCTACCGCCTGCACCAGCTCAGCGGCCGGACGCTTCTCGCTCACGACGATCTGCCTTGCAACAAGCCGCCGTGGGGAAGCCTCGTCGCAGTCGATCTCGCGCGCGGCGTGATTGCGTGGAGCGCATCGACCAGCACCGGCCCGAAGGATCTTGGCCGCAGCGGCTTCGGCCCCGCACTCGCGACCGCGAGCGGGCTCGTCTTCCACGCCGGCACGCGCTTCCCGGTGCTGCGCGTGCACGACGCGGACAGCGGCGAGCGGATCGCGACCTTCGATCTGCCCGCCGGCCTCCACGCCGGCCCCATCTCTTACAAGCTCCGCCCGGGCGGAAAGCAGTTCCTCGTGATCGCGCCCGGCGGCCACATCGGCGTCCGCTCCAAGCTCGGCGGCCACGTGATCGCGTACACGTTGCCGTGACGCGCGCGCTCGGCGTGACCGCGCTTTGGCTCTCGCTCGCGAGTGGAGCGATGGCGGGGCCCGAGCTCTGGCAGACGAGCTCGCTCGGCGACGACGTGCACGTGATCGATCTCGAGACGCGCACGTTGGTTCAACGCATTCGCGTCGGCCCGAATCCGCACGGGATCGCCGCACCGCTCGATGGCAGCGTCGTGTTCGTCTCGGTCGAAGCGGATGGCCGTGAGCGGGGCGAGCTGCTGTGGATCGACCCGCGCACGTTCGCAATCGAGCATCGCCTCGCGGTCGGGCCGGAGCCGCACCAGATCGCGACGACGCCGGATGGCCGCTTCGTCTACGTGCCGTGCCGCGACGGAACTTATTGGGTGGTCGACGCGCACGCGCGACGCGTCGTGACGCGGATCGAGACGGGCGGGCGTCCACATAACACCTCGGCCAGCGCCGACGGCGCGCGGATGCTGCTCTCGCCGATGGACGCGCCGCGCGGCGTCACGGTCGTCGATGTCGCACGCGGGCATCGCGTGATCGGCACGATCCAGTTCGCCGGCTCCGTGCGGCCGCCCGCGCTGTCGGCAGACGGGCGGCTCTTCCAGCACGTCGATGGACTCAACGGCTTCCAGGTCGCCGACGTTTCCTCCCGCCGCGTGATCGCGACGATCGAGCACGCGACGCCGCTCGGCTGGCTGCTCGTGCATCCGAAGCTCGGCTGGCTGGGCGCCCGCGGCCTTCGCCGCTGCCATGGGCTCGCGATCGCGCCGGATCAGCGCGAGATCTGGTCCGTGTGCGGCGACGCGATCACGGTGCACGCGATCGACGAGCCCGCGCTGGGCGAGCGCGCGCGCCTCGAGAGCGAAGGGAAGGGCTACTGGATCACGTTCTCGCCCGATGGACGCTGGGCGTTCGTCGCGCTCAGCGAGCGCGACCGCGTCGCGATGATCGACGCGCGCCGCAAGCGGATCGAGGCGTACCTCGAAGTCGGCGCCGGCCCGAAACGGAATCTGGTGCTGGACCTCGAGCGCGAGCCGAGGCTCAATGCGCCGCGCGCAGCTCGCGCACGACCTCGAGCAGCTCGTCCGCATCGCGCCGGAACAGCCGCAGCTCCGAGTGCCGCCACCAGACGCGCTTGTCCTCGCCGACGACGACCAGCGCGCGATTCGTGTTGATGCGCGACGTGAGCACGCCGTACGCGCGGCAGACGCGGCGGTCGACGTCGGAGCAGAGCGTGAACGGCAGCTGGTAGCGCTTTGCGAACTGATCGTGGCTCTCGACGCTGTCGTGGTTGATGCCGACCACCTCGATCTGCAGCTGCGCGAACTCGGACAGGTGATCGCGGTAGTTGCAGAGCTGCCGCGTACACACGAGCGTGTCGTCCTTCGGATAGAACACGAGCAGCACCGCGCTCTCGCGCAGCCGGTCATAGAGGCGAAACGGCCCATCGATCGAAGGCAACGAGAAATCCGGCGCCGGATCGCCGATGTCGGGAATCGCTGCCACGCGCGCCTCCACTCGTCCGCTGCTCCCGTACGGAGCCGACGCCCATTCGGCCGGGCGCGCTGCCAACTTTTCTCGCGCAGCGCAGCGCAGCGCCGCGCCGCTCCGATCCGCTGCACCGACCCTCCGACGGGCCCCGCGTCCCTTGCCCGCCCCGACCGAAGTCCATACTTTCCGCCGCCTTTTGGGGGCGCGTAGCTCAGCTGGTAGAGCAAGGGACTCTTAATCCCTAGGTCGAAGGTTCGATCCCTTCCGCGCTCACCAAGGATTTCGAGCACTTACGAGACTCGCGACGAAGCGCGGGTCTTCCGGGGGAGCACGGGGGGAGCGTTCGGGGCGAACTCGGCGGAGTCGGCCATGGACCTCTCGGCGCAGCTTCAGCTGCCGCGCTGTCCCCATTGTGGCGTGTTTCGGCCCACGCTTGACCAGCTCACGAGTCACCTCGAGACCCGGAATCACAACGCAACCAACCCGCGGCATTGGCGCGTGTACTTCTGCCGGGGATGTGGCGGCGTCGTGACGGCGGCCGCGGTGGCTACCGGCGACCCCAATCGGGCGCAGGTGATCGAGCATTATCCGGCAGTGACGTCAATCGAGGCCGATCTACCGGAGCGCGCTCACGCCTTCTTGACGCAAGCGGTCGAAGCCGTTCGCACGCCGGCCGGTGCCGTGATGCTCGCCGCGAGCGCCGTCGACGCGATGCTAAAGGCGAAGGGCTACAAGGACGGGAGCCTTTACGCGCGGATCGGGAAGGCTGCCGCCGATCACCTAATTACCGCTGACATGGCCGAATGGGCGCACGAGGTTCGCCTCGACGCAAACGATCAGCGGCACGCGGACGAGAACGCGGCGCTTCCGATCGAAGCCGACGCGCGCCGCTCAGTCGATTTTGCTCGCGCTCTGGGGCTCTTCATGTTCACGCTGCCTGCGCGCGTCCGAGCTGGCCGAGCGGCCGCCAAGGGAGAAAAGCCCGCGTGAACCTCGAACAGTTCGTCGAGACGTGCCTCATGCAGATCGTTTCGGGCGTGCGGAAGGCGCAGGTCGCAACTCGCTTGGAGGGGCGGCACCACTCGGAAGCTGACCTCGTGAATCCCAGCATCATGTACAGCGCCGACGGCGCGCCGAAGGGCAAGTTCTTCGCAACGATGGAGAGGAACCTCGTCCACTTGGTCGAGTTCGACGTTGCCCTAACGACTGTTTCCTCGTCGGACACGGGAGGCGGCGTGAATCTTGCTGTGGCGGGCATCGGGCTGAAGGCTGGCGCATCGGGCCGCGACGAGGAAACGGCCGTCAGCCGGGTCAAGTTCCACGTGCCGATTGCGCTGCCTCGGACCGAGGACGAGCATCCGCTCACCTAACAGCTCGTCGCCTCGTCGATCTGTGCACAGTGGGGCGCATCTGAAGGACTTTTTCGTCTCCTTGACGAATCCGATACCCGTCCGGTTGTGCTGACCGGTGCGATGATGGTCCTCGCACTCTTGTGGTGGATCGATTCCCGTGAGATCGAGCCACTCGCGACGATGGTCGGGCTTGTTCTCGCCTTCGCCCAGACGTTCCGACCGGAACACGCCCCTGCCGAGCGT
>DASTOI010000568.1:0-2027 GCA_035762585.1 Myxococcota bacterium | reverse complement strand
CCTTGGTTCCGATCCACGCGCCGCTCGCGTCGCGCGTGTAGATGACGGCGGTCGGGACGATCTCGCCGAGCGCGAACGTCACCGCAGCGAGCAGCGCGAGCGCGCCGCCGAGCGCGAGCGCGAGGCGGATCACGGCGCGGGCGCGACACCTGCGTGTGTCGCCGTGGCCGGGCGCGCGAACGCGCCCGTGCGCAGGAACGCGATCACCTGCGCGTGCACTTCCGCGCGCCGCCGGATCGACGAGTGCGTCGCGTCGACGGTCACGAAATCACGCATGCCCGCGAGCTGCGCGCTCTCCACCGAGACGGCGCCATCGCCCGGCCCGGCGAGCAGCAGCGGATCGAGCGGATTCACGGTGCGCGTGCCCGCGATCACGCCGACCGGATAGCTCGGCGGCGGCAGGCTGTGCGCGAAGCCCGCGGGATCGGTGCCGAGCGCTGCGATCGCGGGGATGAGCTCGGCGGAGCCGGCACTCGTCCCGCGCACGAGGTCGGCGTACTCGCTGCCGCTGTTCGGCGGCGCGAGCATCACGACGCGCCCGAGGTTCGCGCGCGGCGCCTCCGCGAGCACCGCGCGCGCAATCAGCCCGCCGAGCGAGTGCGTGACGAAGTGCAGCCGCTCGGCCTGCGCGCAGCACGCGTCGATCTGCTCGGCGGCGATCGCGACGAGCTCGGCCGGCTCCTCCGCGAGCGACGGATACGCGAGGTTGTGAACGCGAAAGCCGGCTTGCGTCAGCGCGTCCGCGAGCGGCTGCATCGCGCGATCGGTGCGCCCGAGCCCGTGCAGCAGCACGACATCCTCGACGCCAAGCGCGCCATCCGGCGGCGGCGCGGGCGGATCCCTGAGAAGTGCGCCGATGCCGGCAAGCAGCGCGAACGCGAGGAACGCGACGCCGCCGGTTCGCTTCACGGGCGCGCTCCGCAGTGCGGGCAGCGGCCGTCACCGGCCATGAAGCCGCCGCCGCAGCTCGCGCAGATCGCGATCTCGGGGAACTCGAGCCCGCACGACGCGCAGGACGCAGCGCCCTCGGCGATCGGCTCGCTGCACGCGGGACACTGCGCGAGCTCGCCTGCCGGCTGCGCGAGCTCCGCACCGGGCGCAGTGCGCGCGAGCCACTGATCGGCGATCAGGCTCGCACCCGCGTGATCGCGCGCCTCCACGTAGACCGCGAGCTGCACGTCTTGGCCGAGGTTGCCCATCCGCGAGACGCGCAGGCTGCCCTTGATCGCAGCGCCCGGCGGGTCGGTATCGATCGCGCACGCGATGCCCGCGGCGGTCAGCGCCTCGGCGAGCTCGCGCAGCTGCATCGTCGTGCCGTGCCGGAGCAGCGCGGCGTTCTCGAGCGCGCCGCCGACCTCGCGCTCGCCGCGCGCCGCCAGCTCCTCGGGGTGGACCAGTGCGACGCGACAGTCCGGGCACTCGCTCACGTGCGGGACGAACTCGCCGCCGCAGCTCGGACAGCTCTTGAACATGCACTTCGCTCCGCCGCTCGTGCCGCTTCGGCGGCCCGCGCCGGCCCTGTTAGGGTGACTTTGGCTCGTGTGACGACCAATGAATCGCCCGGATCCGCCAGCCCTGCGCGCCGCGCGCGAGCACGATCAGCTCCGCGCCTCGCGAGCGGATCGCGCGCCCGCGGAACGAGCCCTCGGCGCGCGAGCTCGCGCTCACCCAGGCGACGTCGCCCTCCTGCACGACGCGCACGTCGCTGCGTTTCGCCGCGACGGCGCGCGCGAACTCGATGTCGGCGGCGAGATGGCCGGCCACGTACGCGCTGCGCGATTCGACGTGGCCGCTCTCGAGCACGATCGCATCGGGCGCGAGGAGCGCCTCGGCGGCTGCGGCATCGCCGGCCGCGAGCGCCGCGTGAAACGCCGCCACGACGTCCGCCGGCGCAGGCGCGTCCTCCCCCGCCGCGCCGATCGCTCCGGTCCCCAACAGCACCGCCGCCAGCAGCGCGCCCCGCTTCCAACCGCTCACGCCGGCCCTCCGAAGAAACGCGCGGCCACGAAGATGCCGATCATCAGACA
>DASTOI010000567.1:0-2622 GCA_035762585.1 Myxococcota bacterium | reverse complement strand
CCCGCGAGCGCGCGCTCGGGATACGGCCACGGCGTGCGCTCGGCCTGCACGCGCACCGGCACTTCGTGCCACGGAATCTTCGTGCTCGGCGTCTCGAAGTTGATCTGCGGCGGGATCTCGCGGTGCTTCACGGCGAGCGTCGCCTTGATCAGGCCCGCGACACCCGAGGCCGGCTCGGCGTGTCCGATGTTCGCCTTGACCGAAGAGATCAAGAGCGGGCGATCCTTCGACCTGCCCGGACCCATCACGTCGGCGAGCGCACGCACCTCGACTGGATCGCCGACTGCGGTGCCGGTGCCGTGCGCCTCGACGAAATGTACGTCGCTCGGCGCGATCCCGGCGCGCTCGTAGGCATCGCGGATCGCTTGAGCTTGGCCGAAGCGGCCGGGCGCCATCATGTGCCCGCCGTCGCGGCCGTCGGCGCTGAAGCCGGTCCCCCTAATGACTGCGTGGATCGGGTCTCCGTTCGCGAGCGCCGCCGCGAGCGGCCTCAGCACCACCGCGCCGGCGCCCTCGGCGCGCACGAAGCCGTTCGCGCGATCGTCGAACGCCTTGATCTTGCCGTCGGGCGCCATCATGCCGACGCGCGAGAGCGCGATCATGCCCTCGGGCGTGAGGAACACGTTCACGCCGCCCGCGATCGCGGTGTGCGTCTCGCCGGACCAGAGGCTCTGGCACGCGAGATGGACCGAGAGCAGCGACGTCGAGCACGCGGTGTCGATGAAGAAGCTCGGGCCGCGCGTGCCGAGCCAGAACGAGATCCGGCCTGATAACACCGAGCCGGTGATGCCCGCCGCGTGCCAGACGTCCATGTCGCGGCGAAAGCGGTCCTCGCCGAGCACGGCGATGTGCTCGCGCGAGTAGTCCTCGTTCATGCGCCCGAAGATCACCGCGACGCGTTCGCCCATGAGTGAGTCGTGCGGGATGCCCGCGTCGTCGAGCGCGTCGAACACGACCTCCAGCGCGTAGCGCTGCTGCGGCTCCATCGCGACGACGTCGCGCGGCGAGAGCCCGAACACGAACGGGTCGAACAGCTCGGGGTGATCGAGGAAGCCGGCGAGCTTCGACGAGATCTTGCCCGGCGTGCCGGGCCGCGGGTCGAAGATCTCGTCGATGTTGAAGCCGAGCTCGACGCGATGTGCCGGCGGCTCGGAGATGCCGCTGCGTCCTTCGCGCAGCATCTGCCAGAACGCGTCAGGGCCGCGCGTGCCGCCGGGGAAGCGGAGCCCGATGCCGATGATCGCGATCGGCTCCGCCGCGGCGCGGATCAAACGCGCTCCCAGATCAAGTACGCGGTCGGCGCCTGCGCGTTGATCGTCAGCGGCGGCGTCTCGAGGATCAGGCGAGTGCCGTCGATCTTGAACACGCGTTCCTGGTCGATCCCGCACCACTGCGGCAGCGAGGCGACCTCGACGTGATGGATGACCCGCTCGCCCTTCACCTCGAAGCGCCCGCAGTAGGCGTTGAACTGGTCGTAGTTCACCGTCTTCGACGTGTCCGCGAGGTCGGCGGACTGCGGCTTCACGCGATCCGCACCCATGAATGCCGCGGACATGAAGCCCTGCTCGTTGTAGAAGACGTATCCGCGCGGAGCGCGACCGAACGGATACGAGACCTCGCCGTTCGGAAGGCGCAGCTCGAACGACACCAGCTTCCAGGAGCCGCACAGCGGATGGCGGCTCGCGTCGTCGCCCATCATTCCCCTCCGCGAATCGAGGCATGATCGGCGGGGGGCTCGGGTGTGTCCGCGCTTTCCGCTGACTCGAGGGCGTGATGGGTCTAGACTCCTCGGGCGTTCGAGTCTGAGTGTCTTCGCCCTCACTGCGTGCAGGATCGACTCGGCCGGTAGAGTGCGTGACCTCGCGCACAGCGCGAGCGGAAGCGAGCCGCGAACGAGACGAAACCCGCGCGCCGTTCGCGCAGTGGAGGGTGAGATGGCGAGCAGCACCGAGAACGGCGGCGGCCGGCGCGGCGGCAAGGCCGCGACGCAAGACGCGATCCTCGCGGCCGCGACGCAGCTCTTCATGGAGCGCGGCTACGAGGGCACGACGGTCGCGGACGTCGCAGAACGCGCCGGCGTCTCGCGCGCGACCGTGTTCTGGCACTTCAGCGACAAGGGCGGCCTCTTCCGCGAGGCGTTCGTGCGCCTGTTCACGCCATTCCGCGAATCGCTCGCGCGCGATTTCCACGATCTGCCCGCGCCGAAGCGCCTGCACGAGCAGCTCGGCGCAGCGGAATTGTTCGCGCGCACGCACGGCACCGAGCTCGCGGCGTTCCTGCGCTGGGCGTTCGAGTCACCCGAGCATCGCGATGGCGTCATCTCGGCGCTGCTCGACCTGAACCAGCGTTATCAGGGCGTGCTGATCGAGACGATCTCGGAGATCGTCGGCGCGGAGCGCGACGCACGCGCGCTCGGCGGCGCGCTCTGGCTCGCGGTCGACGCAAATTTCTTCCTCTCGATCTTCGACAAGACCGACCGCGGCTTCGAGCACCGCGCCGCCTCCGCCCGCGCGCTCGCGGACCTGATCATCGACGAAGCGCAGCTCGCGAAAGCGGTTCGCGGCGCGAGCGATTAGGCGCGCTCCGAGCGGGCAACACAGAAAAGTGACGCGGCGGCGCCAC
>DASTOI010000566.1:0-3773 GCA_035762585.1 Myxococcota bacterium | reverse complement strand
CGAGGTGCTCGACCGCGGCGCGCGCGAGATCGACACCGGCCTGCGCGACGAGCCCGGCGTGCGCGCGACGCTCATTGCGACGCTCGGATCCGTATACGCGAGCCTCGGCTTGTACAAGCAGGCGGATGAGTTGTTAGGACGAGCGGAGGTTGGCGCACCGCTCGATCCCGAGGCCGATGCCCTGGTCGCGATCGCGCGCGGCGAGGTGCAGACGTCGCTGGGCGCCTATCCGGCCGCGAATCGGGAGTTCGAGCGCGCGCTCGCCGCGTTGCGCGCCGAGGGGCCGGAGCGCGAAGCGGAGCGCGCCCGCGCGTTGATCGCATGGGGCGAATCCCTTGCGACCACGGACGAGTTCGCAGCCGCGCGCGAGAAGATCGCCGAGGGAATTGCGGCGGCGCGGCGCGCGCGGCCCGAGGCCAAGGCGCTGATCGCGCGCGGGCTCGAGGCGCGCGGACTCACCGCGCTGCTCGCCGGCGAGCTCGACGAGGCCGAGCCCGTTTACCGCGAGGCGCTCGCGATGCGCATCGCGGAATCGGGCGAGAACCACCCGAAGGTCTCGGAGGATCTCAACTCTTTGGGCTCGCTCGAGTATCTGCGGGGAAACCGCGCGCAGGCGGCGGAGTACTTTGCCCGCGTTCTCGAGATCGAGCGAAGGGTATTCAGCCCGACGCATCCGACGCTGGCCACCACGCTGAACAACCTCGCGCGGGTCCAGCTCGAGCAACGCAAATTCCTCGAGGCGCGCGAGCAGTTGCGCCTAGCGCGGGATCTATGGCTGGCAGAGCGTTCCGCGACGCACGACGACATGGCGTTCGTGTTCAACAACCTGGCGCTCGCGGAGGTCGGGCTGGGCAACGACGAGGCCGCGAAGAAGCTTTTCGCCTCGGCTTGGGCGGCCGCCGACAAGCATCGGCACCGAATGAGAGGGCCGATCCTGACCGACCTGGCTGACCTCGAGTGCCGAGCGAAGCGGCACGCTGAGGCTGCGCCGCGGCTGAAACGCGCGCGGGCACTCCTCGCTGACGACTATCCCGACGATCCCTGGCGCTTGGCGTGGCTCGAGCTCGTGCACGCGAGTTGCCTGCTCGCGGCGGGGGACGCGGCCGGCGCCGATGCCCTGCTCACCGCGAATCTTCAGCCGGTGCTCGATCGCTGGCCCGACGACACGATGATGGGGCTGTCCGCGCTGGAAAGAGCGGTTGCGATCCGCAACGCAGTGGGGCCAAGTGAGACGGCCGCCGGGTTCGCGCAGCGGGTGGCGCGCGCCCGGGGCACTGCGCGGCCATGACGGGGCTCACGACGCCCGTGTGACGGCGGCGTGCAGGCCACCGTCGGAAATGCGAGCCCGATCTTCGAGCGCGGGCGCTTCCCCTCAGATTAGGATGGGCCCGCCCTTGGGAGGGCCAAAAGATGGATACCTGCGTCAAGAAGTGGGCGCGCGCGACTCTGCTCGCGGCTTGCGCGCTGACGGTCTCATCCGCTGCATACGCGAAGAAAGTGTTCATCGACTTCGGCGATCAGTTCGCGACCAGCGGCAACAACTGGGGCACGGGCTCGAGCGAATCGCTCGAGGCGAGCTTGGTCGGGAACGCGAGCCTCTCGGTCGCGCTCGGCTTCTCGATCAACACCGACGCCGGCGTCTTCGACAGCCTGTTCATCAACGAGAACGGCGCGATCACGTTCGGCTCCGCGCTCTCGACCACCTTCACTTCGGTGAGCGCCCTGAGCGATCTCGGTACTCCGGTGATCGCTCCCTACTACGCGGACCTCCAAAGCACCGCGGCGAACGGCGACGTCTTCTTCGTCGAGGACGGTGAGATCCTCTACTCGTACGGCTTCGCGGACCCGCGCCCCGACGGCAGCGGCAATTACTCGGCGGCCGACGCCGTGCAGGCGTTCCACGTCACCTGGGCCGGGCCGACCGTCGCGGGCGACGCTTCGTCGTTCACCGTCTACGCAGACCTCGTGATCTACAACCTCGGCGGCGGCTCCTTCGCGCTCCAGTTCGGTCACGGCTTCTTCGACCCGGACCCGGGCATCCCCGATCTCGGCGGCATCACGGGCTTCGCGTTGGGGAGCGACGTCGAGAATCTCACCGGCGCCCGCTCTGGCAGCGAAGATCTCTACTACGAGTTCCTCGTCCCCGAGCCGGCGACGAGCGCGCTGCTCGGCGCTGGCCTCGCGGGCGTGCTCGCGCTTCGCCGGCGCCGCAGCCGCCGCTGAGCTCGCCCTAACAGCTCACGGCTCCCGGCGCACGCGCCGGATCCGGAAGCCCGCCTGCGCGAGCAGGCTCGGGATCAGCCGCACCGACGCGATGTCCTTGCGGCGCTCCGCTTCCGGGAGCGCGTCCCACGGAACGAGGCGGGGATGGGTGCGGCGTCGCTCGTCCTTGGGGCCCTCGGCGTGAACGAAGCCGCGCGCGCGCTGGCTCGCGCACCAGCGCTCGTGCTCGTGCCGCGCGAGCAGCGCCTGCTCGGCCTCGCTGAACGCGAACGTCGTCGCCGGCTGAACGCGGCCGGGCTCGAGCTCGCAGCCGATCAGCCGCAGCTTCGCGGGGATGTCTGCAGCCGCCTCGCGGTTCGACGCCTGCAGATCGGCGGGTAGCTCGTCCCACGCGCGCAGCGACGGATTCGTCGCCGGCGTCTCCCAGCGCTCGTCGATCGCGTCGCGGCAGTAGGCCTCGTGGATCACGCGCGCGACGGCGTCGAGCGGCAGCGCGCGCACCCGCCGCAGCCGATACACGCGCAGCTCTGCGGGGTGACGCTTCGCGAGCGGCTGCGTTCCGACGAAGTCGCACGCGACGCCCGGCACGCCGGCCGCGGCCGCGAGCGCGGCGAACGCCTCGCTCGCGAAGACCTCGCCGGGCACGGTGATCGGCTCGATGCGCGCCGCCAGCGTGACGTGCGCGCCGGTGAAGCTCGGCTGCCGCACGATCGGCTCGAAGTGCGCGAACACCGGGCCCGCGTGCAGCGCGACGCGCAGGCGCAGCGGGCTCGGCGCCGGCGACTCGCCACGATCCGCGTCCCACGCGAGCCCGAGCGCCGACCAATCCGTGCCGGTGACTTCGTCGACCAGATCGAGCGTGAAGAGCGCGGCGGAGCTCACGTCGTCGAACACGAAGTGGAGTGCGTCGCCCCACGTGCTCACGGCCGCCGGCGCGTGCGGGCTGCGCGCGAGCAGGCTCGAAACGCGGCCTTTGAACTCGCGCACGAAGATCGGGACGAGCGTCTCCGGCAGGCGGCTGTAGGCGACGATGTCCGCGAACAAGATCGCCTTCACCTGCTGTTGGAAGCCGTCGGCGTGCGCGCGCTCGCGGTCGGACGTCGCCGCCTCCGCTTCGGCGGGCGCGCTGGCTTCACGCACCGCCGCGCTCGGCTCGAACGGCCCGTTGACGCTCACGACCTCGCTCGCGATGCCGCGCTCGCGCCAGAACTGCACGAACGCCGCGGTGCCGCCCGGCCCTCCCGGCCGCCCATCCCAGACCGCGAGCGGCGTCAGATCGAGATCGAGCGCGCGCGCGGTGAGCCGCGCGAGGCCCGCCATCACCTCGTTCGCGTACGCGTAGCCGACGCCGCTCGACGCCTCGTGCAGCTCGCCGAGCACGCGCAGCGAGCTCGCTGCGGAGAGCGCGCGCTCGAAGCGCAGCGTCCAGTCGGGTCCGGCCGGCGCGACGCTCGAGCGCACGAACGCCTCGCGCGTCCACGGCAGCACGACGTGCGTCGCGCCGCCGCGCGCGGCGAGCTCCTCGAGGAACAACAGGTCGGCGCCGGCGG
>DASTOI010000565.1:0-7451 GCA_035762585.1 Myxococcota bacterium | reverse complement strand
GTCCGCGAGGACATGAAGGCCTGAGAAGTCAGCCGCGCGGCTCGCCACGCCGCGCATTCTTCCGATTCCCGTGCCCTCGCGCGACCGGGCGTGCCGCGACGATCGGGGCCAGGCACCGTTCGGCCTCTTTCGACGATCCGTGCCTGACCCCAATCGTCAGAGCTTCTCGGGCACGTCGATGCCGAGCTCGAGGATGCGCTTGCGCAGCGTGTTGCGGTTGATGCCGAGTAGCTCGGCCGCGCGCAGCTGGTTGCCGCCGGTGCGCGCGAGCGCGGTTTCGATCAGCGGCTTCTCGACGCGCGTCAGCAGGGCGGCGTGCACGTCGCCCGGCACGCCGCTGTCGAGCGCGGCCTCGGTCTCCGCGCGCACGATTCCCTCGAGCGTCATCGCGACTCGCTCGCTCGCGCCGCGCTCGAGAAACGCGAAGTCCTCGGCGCCGATCACCTCCGCGGCCGCCAGCACCAGCGCGCGCTTGATCGCGTTCTCGAGCTCGCGCACGTTGCCGGGCCACGGGTGCTTCGCGAGCGCCTCCACCGCATCCGGCGAGATCACGTGCATGCCGCCGGTGAGCTCGGTGTCGTAGCGCGCGAGGAAGTGGTCGATCAGCGGCGGGATGTCCTCGCGCCGCTCGCGGAGCGGCGGCACCGCGATCGGCACGACGCGCAGCCGATAGAGCAGATCCTCGCGGAACGCGCCCGCCGCGACCGCGGCGTCGAGATCGCGGTGCGTCGCGGCGACGATGCGCACGTTCACCGCCTCGGCGCGCCGCCCGCCGACCGAGGTCACCTCGCCGCTCTGCAGCACCCGTAACAGCTTCGCCTGCAGCTCCACGGGCATGTCGCCGATCTCGTCGAGGAAGAGCGTGCCGCCGCTCGCCTCGCGGAAGCGCCCGGCGCGCGCTTCCACCGCGCCGGTGAACGCGCCGCGCTCGTGGCCGAACAGCTCGCTCTCGAGCAGCTCGCGCGGGATCGCGGCCGCGTTCACCGCGATGAACGGACCGGCGGCGCGCGAGCTCGCCGCGTGGATCGCGCGTGCGATCAGCTCCTTGCCGGTTCCGCTCTCGCCGGTGACGAGCACCGGCACGTCGCTGCGCGCGACGCGCCCGATCGTCTTGAACACCTCGAGCAGCGCGGCGCTCTTGCCGACCAGCCGCTCGCTCGGCGGCGCGCCCTTGCCGAGCGCGCGGCGCAGCGCGCGCACCTCGACCTCGAGCGCGCGCGAGCGCAGCACCTTCGCGACGAGCGCGAGCACGTCCTGCGTGCCGAACGGCTTCGTCAGGTAGTCGAACGCGCCGCGCTTCATCGCCTCGACCGCGTTCTCGAAGGTGTTCTGCGCGGTGATGATCACGATCGCGACGTCGCTGCCGACCGTGCGCGCGCGCTCCAGCAGGTCGAGCCCGCTCGCGCCCGGCATGCGGATGTCGAAGAACGCGAGGTCGAAGCTCGCTTCGGTGAGCGCACGCAATGCGTCGTCGCCGTTCGCGACGTCGACCACGCTGTGGCCCGCGGATTCGAGCGTCTCGCGCAGTACGAAGCGGATCGACGCCTCGTCGTCGGCGATCAGCACGCGCGCGCTCATGACGGCTTCCGCAGCGGCAGCGTGACGCGCACGCTCGTGCCCGCGCGGAGCTCCGACTCGAGGTGCAGCGTGCCGCGATGCTGCGCGACCCAATAATCGGCGACCGCGAGGCCGAGCCCCGTACCGCCCGGACGCGCGCTGAAGAAGGGCGTCGTCGCCTGACGCAGCTGATCGGGCGTCATGCCGCGGCCGGTGTCGCGGATGAAGACCGCGAGCGTCGGCAGCGGTCTGCCGTCTTCGAGCGCGATGCGGTGGTCGAGCGTCATGCGCGTGATCACCGT
Source organism: Myxococcota bacterium (assembly GCA_035762585.1). Lineage (GTDB taxonomy): Bacteria > Myxococcota_A > UBA9160 > UBA9160 > UBA6930 > VGRF01. The sequence continues at coordinate 5,592 of DASTOI010000565.1, read as the reverse complement.
CAGCGTGCCGTGCGCGCCGCCCTCCATCGCCTGGAGCGCGTTGCGCATCAGGTTCAAGAACACCTGGATCAAGCGATCGGCGTCAGCTGCGAACTCGGGGAGCGAGGGATCGTATTCGCGCTCGATCGCGACCGCTTCGCCGAGCGGATCGTGCGACAGCAGCGCGAGCACGCCGTCGAGGATGCGGTGGATGTTCGCGGGCGCGAGCCGCAGCTGATCGCGCCGCGCGAAGACCATGAAGTCGTCGACCAGCGCGGCGATGCGCGTCGCCTCGCGCACGATCAAGTTCGCGGTCTCTTTGGTCTTCGCGTCGGCGGCGCGCAGCGCGAGGATCTCGCCCGCGCCGCGGATGCCGCCGAGCGGGTTCTTGATCTCGTGCGCGAGCCCGGCCGCGATCCGTCCGAACGCCTCGAGCCGCTCGCGCTCGCCTTCGAGCAGCTCGAGCCGCCGGTGCGCGCTGCGGTCGCGCAGCACGACCACCGCGCCCTGCGTCGCGCCGCTCTCGGCCTGAAGGGGCGAAGCCGACACGTCGACCGGCACGCGCTCGCCACGCTGCGGCTCGAGCTCGCAGTCGGCCGCGGAGATCGCGGCGCCGCGCGCGAGCACGCCGCGCGCGAGCCGCGCCACCTCGTGGCCCGGCGGCACGAGCTCCTCGATCGCACAGCCGACCGCCGCCTCGCGCGAGCGGCCGAGCAGGCGGCATGCGACCGAGTTCACCTCCTCGACGCGGCCCGCCGGACCGACGACGACGACGCCCGCGAGGATCGCTTCGAGCACGTCGGCGAGATCGCGGCGCGGCATGGCTCGGGACGATAGGAGGAACGCGCCCGAACGCATCGGCATCCCTGCCGGCCGCGTCGCCGCCGGCTCGATGGATGACCGCGATACGCCTTCGCCGGCGGCTCCTCGCCATCGGGGCGCCGCTGCGTTCAGGCGTGCCGCCTCTTGGAGGCACCGCTTCCCGCGATACGTTGGCGCGATGCGAACCGGCATCTCGGTCCCCGAAGCGCGCGCACTTGTGCTGGAACAGGCACGTCCGCTCACGCCCGAGGTGGTCGCGTTCGAGTCCGCGCTCGGGCGCGTGCTCGCGGAGGACGTCCGCTCTTCGCGCACGCTGCCGCCCGCCGACTGCTCGGCGATGGACGGCTACGCAGTGCGCGCCGCGGACGTCGCGCGCGCGGGCGCGCAGCTGCGCATCGCGTACGAGGTCGCCGCGGGCGGGCGCGCGCCGCGCGCGCTCGGGGCCGGCGAGGCCGCGCGCATCTTCACCGGCGCGCCGCTGCCGCCGGGCGCCGACGCCGTCGTTCGCCAAGAGGACACCGAGGCGCGCGCGGGCGAGGTCCGCGTCCTCGTCGCCGTCCCGCGCGGCGAGAGCGTGCGCGAGGCCGGCGAGGACGTGAAGGACGGCGACCTCGTGCTCCAAGCCGGCGCGCGCATCGGCCCCGCCGAGATCGGCATGCTCGCCGCGCTCGGCAGGACGCTCGTCCACGTGCACCGGCGCCCGCGCGTCGCCGTGCTCTCGGGCGGCGACGAGCTGGTCGAGCCGCACGAGGAGCCGAGCGGCGGGCGCATCGTCTCGTCGAACGCGTACTCGATCGCCGCGCAATGCCGCGAGGCGGGCGCGCTCCCCAACAACTTGGGCATCGCGCGCGACACGCCGGGCGATCTCGAGCGGCTCTTGCGCAGCGGCCTCGGCGCGGACGTGCTCGTCTCGAGCGCGGGCGTCTCCGTCGGCGATCACGATCACGTGCGCCCGACGCTCGAGAAGCTCGGCGTGCGGCTCGTCTTCTGGGGCGTCGAGATGAAGCCGGGCTACCCGATCGCGTTCGGGCGCGCGGGCGACGGCAGCGGCGCATTCGTGTTCGGCCTGCCGGGCAATCCGGTGTCCGCGATGGTGACCTTCGAGCTGTTCGTGCGTCCCTTGTTATTGGCGCTCGCCGGGCGGCGCGATCTCGCGCGGCCGGAACTCGGAGCGATCGCCGGCGAGGCCTTTCACAAGAAGCCGGGCCGCGAGCACTACGTGCGCGTGTTCCTCGCGAGGCGCGGAGACGAGTTCGTCGCGACCGCGACGGGCAACCAGAGCAGCGGCGTGCTGCGCTCGATGACGCTCGCGGACGGCCTGCTCGTCTTTGCCGCCGGAGCGAGCGAGATTGCGGCCGGCGCGCGCGCGCGCGTGCTCGTGCTCGACGAGCGCGTCTTCGCGCGCGCGGACGGCTGACGACGGATGGACGGGCCGTCGCGCATCGCGAACGTCAGCGCGGCGCTGCTGCTGGGCGGCGAGTCGACGCGGATGGGGCGCGACAAGGCGCTGCTCGAGATCGGCGGAGAGCCGGCCGCGGTGCGGCTCGCGGCGCTGCTGTCGAGCTTGTTCGAAGACGTGATGCTCGTCGGCGGCGATCCACCCGAGCGGGCGCATGGGCGCCGCGTTCCCGATGCCGAAGGACCGCGCTGCGCGCTGCGCGGCCTCGCGACCGCGCTCGCGAGCGCGCGCGAAGAACGCGTCCTCGTGCTCGCGACGGACCTGATGGCGATGACGCCAGATCTGCTGCTCGCGCTGGTCGCGTATCCCGAGGCCGACGCCGTCGTGCCGCGCGCCGGCGGCGTCGCGCAGCCGCTGTGCGCGATCTACCGGCGCGTGCCGGCTCTGTCCGCGGCGCGCCGCTCGCTCGCGAGCGGGCGGCTCGCGCTGATGAGCGTGCTCGATCAGCTCGCGCTGCGCTGGCTCGAGGGCGACGACCTCGCAGCCGTCGACCCGGACGGCCACGCGCTGCGCAACGTCAACACGCCCGATGACTATGCGCAGCTCGCCGCGCGCGAGGCGCGCGCGTGAGCTGGCTGGCCGAGCGCGCCGCGAGCTTCCGCTTCGCGCTGCGCGGGCTCGCCGCGTTCTCGCGCGAGGCGAACGCGCGGATCCACGCGGCCGTCGCGCTCGCGGTGATCGTGCTCGCAGCGTCGCTCGGCGTCGATCGCCGCGACTGGGCGCTACTCGCGCTCGCGATCGGGCTCGTGCTCGCCGCGGAAGCGATCAACACCGCGCTGGAGGCGCTCGCGGATCACGTCGCGCCCGGCATCCATCCGCGGGTCGCGCGCGTAAAGGACATCGCCGCGGCGGGCGTCCTGCTCGCCGCGCTCGCTGCGGCCGCGGTCGGGCTGCTGGTGTTCTGGAAGCCGCTGCTCGCGCGGCTCGTCTCGTAAGCGGCTTCTTGCGCGCGCCCGCGCCCGCTCAGAACCGGAACGTCCAGCTCAGCTTGCTCGTCAGGCCCGCGCCTTGGAAGCGGAAGTCGCGGCCCTCGACGTCATTCGCACCGTGCCCCTGGTTCCAGATCACGACCAGCTCGTTGCCGGGCTGGAGGATCCAGCGCAGGCGGCTGTTCCAGCCGATCGAATCGCTCAGGTTGTCGTACTGCACGAACGTGTCCCAGCTGATGTCGGGCGTGAAGATGAATTGCGCTTTCAGCCGCACGAGGCGCTGCACGAAGTCGCTCTCGGACGTGACACAGACCGGAAAACACAGCTCGTTCGCGACGTCGCTCGCGCGGTTCTCGACGTACTCGAGCTGACCGAAGAAGTGCTTGCTCAGCCGCAGCTCGAGGTTGCCTTCCACTCGGTGAATGTGGCCGTCGAAGAATCCGCCGTACGAGTAGTCGACGTAGAGCGCGACCGGCCGCGATGGAGCGGTGCCGAAGCCGAGCTGCACGTGGCGCCAATCGAAGCGTCCGCTGGGAATGCAGATCAGCGGCGTCTCGTTGATGTAGAAGCCCCGGCAGTCGGGGTAGACGCCGTCGTCGAAGTCGGAGATCACCTCGCTGCGCGACTCTGCGCCGAGGTAGATGTAGTCGTCGAGCTGGTTGTGGATCTCGAGGAACGTCGGATTGACGATCAGCGTCTGGAGGTGCCCGTCGAGGCCCTGAACGAAGTCGCCTTCGAGAAAGCTGTCGTAGAAGCGCACGGCGCCGCCGTCGGGTCGCCAACGCCTGCGCGCGAAGAGGTGGAACTGGTCGACGCCGGGGCGATTCACGAAGCCGAGCGTCGGCGTGAAGTCCTCGCCGATCCGCGCCCACGACGAGTCGACGAACCAGCGGTCGTTCGGGTAGCGGAAGCGCAGGCCGTACGCGGTGTCGCTCTTCGAGTCGAGGTCGCTGGGCCTCGTGTCGGGAGGATTCGGCGGCAGCTCGCGGAACTCGCGCGCGAGGCCGGACAGCCTCGTGCGCTGCGCCCAGCCGATCAGCTCGGCGATCTGTCCGTCGCGCACGTGGCTCGAGCGCAGCCGGAAATCGGCGCCGATCGTCGAGCCGGTGCCCGGGCTGTTCGGGTCGCCGTAGGTCGCGATCACGCCTGCGGTCGACTCCGCGCCGAAGTTCCATTTCGCACGCGCGACCGAGAGGTTCTTGTTGCCGATGCGCAGATTCGTCGTGCGCTCGGGCGTCGCCGCGCGGCCGCACTCGTGCCTCGAATAGTTCAGGCTCAGATCGCAGTGGAGCTCGAAGTCCTCGAGCTGGACGTTCATCACACCGAAATTGATCGGACCGACGCGGCCCGTGACCTTCGCTCCGGCGCGGATGTCGAGGATCTCCGTCTCCGCGACGCCGACCGGGTCCGAGTAGATGCCCAGCTTGCGCGTGAAGAACGGCATGCCGTTCGGATTCGAGATCTCGTCGAACTGGACCTGCTCGCCGATACCGCCGAAATCGAAGATGCCGGCGTCTTGCAGGAAGAAATCGCGTGTCTCCGGGAAGAAGAGCGCGAAGCGGTCGAGGTTCACCTGGCGCGCGTCGATGTCGGAGTCGGAGAAGTTGGTGTTGAACGTGAGCGCGCCGGTGACCGACGGCGTGATCTTGTAATAGGCGTCGAGACCCGCATCGAGCGTCGAGTAGTCGCGGTGCTCGACGGGATCGAACTGACCCATCGAATCGGGAATCTCGTCGACGTTGCGCTCCACGAAGCCGCCGACCGCGCCGTAGGGAACGACGTCGAGGCCGATGCCCGGCACGACACCCTCGATGCCGGTGAGCGTGCCGGCCTCGGACACGTCGAGCGGGAACTTGTTTTGGCGCCACGACGCCCAGCGGCTCTCCTCGTTCAGCCGCCGCACGCTGCGCGTGATGTTGAAGCCCCAGGTCGTTTGCGACGGATCGAACGCGAGCGAATGGAACGGGAACGCGAACTCCGCGGTCCAGCCCTCCGCGTCGATCCGCGACTTCGCGAACCAGATTCCATCCCACTGGTCGCGAACGGTCTGGTTGTTCTCGATCAGCGCTTCCCAGCGGCCGCTGTTGGGGTTCGTCGAGAACATGTAGCCGTTGCGGCGGTCGTGGAACGTGTCGATCGTGATCAGGACGCGGTCGTCGCTGCGCTGGCTCGTGTCGCGCCGCATCACCTTGGTGATCAGCTTCTCGGGCTCCGGGTCCCACGCGCGCACCGAGACGTAGAAGAACTCGTCGTCGTACAGAACCTTGACGTCGGTCGGGAAGGTCGGTTCGGCCCCTTCGTGCGGGTTCTGCTGCGTGAGCGGGCCGAGCGAGGTCGCGTGCTGCCAAGCGGCGTCGTTGATGCGGCCGTCGATCTTCGGCGGCCTCACGCCCTCGGGCAGCT
>DASTOI010000564.1:0-2573 GCA_035762585.1 Myxococcota bacterium | reverse complement strand
CTCGGCGGCTTCACGACGACCGCGGCGGCGTTCCACCCGACGCGGCGCGACCCGCGCATCGCGGCCGCGGTCTCGATCGCTGGCCCGAGCGCGATGTTCGCGCCGAGCTTCTTCGCGAACGCGCGAATCCCATTCTTGATGATCGCGGGCGACGCCGACGCGATCGTCGACTATGGCGCGAACGCAGCGCCGATCCTCGAGAAGCTCGCGTACGGGGGCGCGCTGATCACAGTGGCAGGCGGATCGCACGCCGGCTTTTTGCCGGTGAGCGATGGGCTGATGCGCATCTTCGGCAACCCCGACCGAATCGGTTGTTGGGCGCTCACCCGGAGGCTCGAGGGAGCCGTCGAAGAGAACCCGTTCGCCGAGCTCGGCGGCGAAGCGGAGGGCGTGATCTCGGTCCAGCGGTCACGCCCGTGCGCGAACGGCGCGGCGCCGCGGGCGATCGCGGCGGGCCGCCAGCAGATGATCACGACGCTCGCGCTGCGCGCGTTCTTCGAGAGCGTGTGGGCGGGCGAAGAAGAGGCGCGCGCCCGCGCGGCCCGCTTCCTCGCGGAGACGCTGCCCGAGAATTTCTCGGAAGCGAGTTATCAGGGAATCCCGCCGCGGCCGCCCGCGCGCAAGGCGGAGCTGATCGCCGCGCCGGCCTATCCCGGCGCGCCCGGCGCGCTGCCGATCGCGCCTCCGGCGGACGAGCCGCGGCGCCCGCTGCGCATCGATGCGCCGCCGCCGGACTATCTGCCCCACCTCCCCGAGCTCGGACCGAACACCGAGCCGTAGCCCCCAACCGGACACGCGCCGCGTAAGTCACCGCTTCGGGGACGTTCATACGTGCCGGTGACTCGAGGGACAGTCTTCGCCGGAAAGAGTGTCCCTCATGTCACCGCTAGGTATGAACGTCCCCGTTCTGGTGACTTGTTGGCGAGTCGGTCTCGGCACAGCTGCGTCCGTCGGGCCGGGCTTCGCGTTCGAATCCATTCGAAAGCCACACAATCGTCACAGACGACCCACGCAGCGCCGTGCTTCGCTCCGGCAACCTCGCAACGCAACGAGCCGGGAATCCGCCGAAATGACCGAAGCCTCGCGATCGCACGAGCCCGCCCGCGCCGATCTCGCCCTGCTGCTTCCACTGCGCGACTCCATCGCTCGCCGCGCCGGCGCGCTGCGCGTCGAGCTCGCGCGCGCCGAGCCGCGCCGGCGCGATCGCCTCTACTCGCGCGCGCTGCGCTGCGACCGCATGGTGCGGCTGCTCGACACACGCATTCGGCTCGCCGCGGAGCTGCTCGCGCGCGGCGAGATCGCGCCGACCGCGAGCGGCGCGGGCCCGCGGAGCGAAGGGCGCTGAGCCCGGCAGCGCCGTAATCGCTTCTTCGCGGGGCCGTCCCCGGATCGCGACGCTCGCAGCCGAGATTCCCTCGAAAACGAGGTGAGAGATGGAATCTCCGGTGTTCCTGCTCGGCGCCGAACGCTCCGGCACCACGCTGCTTCGGCTGATGCTCGACGGCCATCCGCAGATCGCGTGGCCGTGCGAGTTCGACTTCGCGCTCGATTGGCCCGCCGCCGAGGCGGGCGAGTGGCCCGATCTGATCGATTATTGGAGCGCGCTCGCGGAGAGCCGGCATGCCCGCCAAATGCGGATCGTGATCCAAGCCCAGCTCGCGTTCCCCGAGCTCGTGCGCTCGTTGCACGCGCAGATCTGCGGCCGCACGTCCAAGCCGATCGCCGGCGTCACCGCGCATCGCCAATTCGCGCGCGTGCTGCGCCTTTGGCCGGATGCGCGCTTCGTTTACTTGGTGCGCGACGGACGCGACGTCGCGCGGTCGCGCGTCGAGATGGGCTGGGCGGGCAACGTCTGGGCCGCGGCCTCGGCGTGGCGCGAGACCGAGCGCGACTGGCGCCGGCTGTGCGCCGCCGTTCCGGCGGAGCGCCGAATCGAGGTGCGGTACGAAGATCTCGTGCGCAATCCGCGCGGCGAGCTGACGCGCATCTGCGACTTCCTCGACGTCGACTATTCGCCGGGGATGCTCGAGTACCCGGCGCGCTCGACCTACGAAGCGCCCGACCCGCGCGTCATCGCGCGCTGGCGGAAGAAGCTCTCGGTGCGCGAGCTCACGTGGCTGGAGCGCGAGATCGGCGCCGAGCTTCGCGCGCGCTCGTATGCGCCGAGCCGCGTGCCCGCCGCCTGGATCCCGGCGCCGCGGCGAGTCGCGCTGCGGCTCGGCGATCGCATCGGGCGCATGCGCTTCCGCATGCGCCGCTACGGCGCCGGACTGTGGGCGAAGCATCAGGTCGCGCGCCGCTTCCACTTCGCCGCGCTCCGCCGCGTGACCGCCGGCCAGATGCGCACGATCGACGCCGCCTTCCTGAAGTAGGCACTTTGCATCGGGGACGTACTTGCAGACGAAAGTACGTCCCCGATGAAAGCTCAGCGGCGCGCGATCGCGTCGAGGAGCGTTCCCTCGCGCAGGCCCCAGTCGCACACGGCGACCTCGCGCAGCCCCAGCGAGCGGAAGATCTCCTGCACGATCAGCGCGCCGGTCGGGAGCAGATCGGCGCGGCGGGCGGACATGCCG
>DASTOI010000563.1:0-2659 GCA_035762585.1 Myxococcota bacterium | reverse complement strand
CCGCCGGCGCGCCGCAGGCGCGGGCGCTGCCGGCGGCCGCAGCGGTCGAGCTCGTGCACACGTACTCGCTGATTCATGACGACCTGCCGTGCATGGACGACGACTCGCTGCGCCGCGGGCGGCCGACCGTGCACGTCGCGTACGGCGAGGCGAACGCGGTGCTCGCCGGCGACGCGCTGCTCGCGCTCGCGTTCGAGGTGCTGGCCGACGCCGAGGGCGGCTGCGGCGCAGAGGCGGTCGCGTGGTGCACGCGCGCGCTCGCGATCGCGGCGGGCTCGCGGCAGCTGGTCGGCGGGCAGGCGGACGATCTCGCCTTCGCCGCGGGCGGCCCCCCGACACTTTCGCGTGTAGAGGCCGTCCACCGGCGCAAGTCGGCGGCGCTGATCGCAGCGTCGGTGACGTGCGGCGCCCGCCTCGGGGGAGCGACCGGCGACTCGCTGGCGGAGCTCGGCGTTTTCGGCGAAGAAGTCGGCGTGGCGTTCCAGATTGCCGATGACTTGCTCGATGCGGATCGAAACGAAGCCTGCTCGCTGGTGTCCGTAATGGGTGTGGAACGCGCGCGCGAGCGCGCGGAGGCGCTGCTCGCGAGCGCGCTCGGCCGCGTCGCAAAGCTCGGCGAACGCGCGGCGGGGCTGCGGATGCTCGCGGAGCTGGCCGTACGGAGAGATCAGTGACGAGCCCGGACGCGGATCGCGCGCTGCTCGATCGCATCGCGTCGCCCGAGGACTTGCGCGCGCTGCCGCGCGAGCAGGTCGGCGCCGTCGCACGCGCGCTGCGCGCCGAGATCGTCGGCACGGTCGCGAAGACCGGCGGCCACCTCGCGTCGAGCCTCGGCGCAGTCGAGCTGATCACGGCATTGCACTACGTGTTCGACACGCCGCGCGACCGCGTCGTGTTCGACGTCGGTCATCAAGCCTACGCGCACAAGATGCTGACCGGCCGGCGCGGCGGCTTCGACCGCATCGGCAAGGAAGGCGGCATCGCGAAGTTCCTGCGCCGCAGCGAATCGCCGCACGACGCGTTCGGCGCCGGTCACGCGGGCACCTCGATCTCGGCGGCGCTCGGCATGGCGCGCGCGATGCAGCACCAGCAGCGCGACAACGTCGCGATCGCGTTCATCGGCGACGGCGGGATGACCGCGGGCATGGCGTTCGAGGCGCTCAATCACGCCGGCGATCTCAAGCAAAAGAATCTCGTCGTCGTGCTGAACGACAACGAGATGTCGATCTCTCCGAATGTCGGCGCGATGTCGTCCTACCTCTCGCGCAAGCTGTCCGCGCCGATGGTGCGGCGCATGAAGGGCTGGGCGAAGGAGTTCCTCAGCTCGATGCCCGGCGACATGCTGCACTGGGCGCAGAAGGCCGAGGAATCGCTGAAGGTGTTCTTCTCGCCCGGGTTGTTATTCGAGGCGCTGAGCTTCAAGTACGTCGGCCCGATCCAGGGCCACCGCATCGAGGTCGTGCTCGAGACGTTCGAGAACGTGAAGCAGATGCTGAAGGCCGGCGACGGGCCGATCCTCGTGCACGCCCTAACAGCCAAGGGCTACGGCTACGAGCCCGCGCAGAACGACCCGTTCAAGTATCACGGCGTGAATCCGTTCGACATCGCATCGGGCAAGTTCCATCCGAGCAAGCCCGGCCCGCCGAAGTACCAGCGCGTTTTCGCCGACACGCTGATCCGCCTCGCGCGCGAGGACGCGCGCATCGTCGGCATCACGGCCGCGATGGCCGACGGCACGAGCCTCGACCTGTTCCAGCGCGAGTTCCCGAGCCGCTTCTACGACGTCGGCATCGCGGAGCAGCACGCGGTGACGTTCGCCGCGGGCCTCGCGACCGAGGGCATGAAGCCGGTCGCCGCGATCTACTCGACCTTCCTGCAGCGCGCGTACGACCAGGTCGTGCACGACGTGTGCCTCCAGAACCTCGACGTCACGTTCGCGATGGATCGCGCGGGCTTGGTCGGCGCGGACGGCGCGACGCATCAGGGTCTGTACGACATCGCGTACCTCCGAACTCTGCCGAACATGATCTGCCTCGCGCCGAAGGACGAGAACGAGCTGCAGCACATGCTGCGCACCGCGATCGAGTACCCGGGTCCGGCCGCGATCCGCTATCCGCGCGGCGAGGGCTTCGGCGTGCCGATGGACCCCGAGCTGAAGGCGCTGCCGATCGGCGAGGCCGAGCTGTTACGGGACGGCACGGACGCCGCGATCGTCGCGTACGGCAGCGTCGTGCATCCTGCGCTCGAGGCTGCGAGCGAGCTCGCTGCGGACGGCGTCTCGTGCGCGGTGCTGAACGCGCGCTTCGCGAAGCCGCTCGACGAGGCGCGCATCCTCGCGCTCGCGCGGAAGGTGCGCGTGCTGATCACGGCCGAGGAGCACGCGGGCATGGGCGGCTTCGGCAGCGCGGTGCTCGAGCTGCTCGCGCGCGAGGGCATCGCGATTCCGGTGCGCACGCTCGCGCTCACCGATCGCCTGCACGAGCACGGCAGCCCCGCGAAGCAGCGCGCCGCGCACGCGCTCGACGTGCCCGGGATGGCGAGCGCCGTCCGCGATCTGTTGGGGGCGGGATCGCGTTAAGCGCGCGATCGGCCTCGCGCGCTCCGAAGTGCGAGCGCACCTGCCGCGGCTGAGAGCAGCGCCGCAGTCGCCGGCTCCGGC
>DASTOI010000562.1:0-17396 GCA_035762585.1 Myxococcota bacterium | reverse complement strand
GCTGCATGTCCGCGATGCGAACCGGCACCGCGTCCTCGAGCGCGATCGCGAAGCGTTCCTGCAGCTCCTTCTTCACCGCCGGCACGCCCAGCCGGCGCAGCGTGTACTTCCAGCGTGCTTGCCGCCGATCTTTCCGTTCTCCGTTCTCCTTCTGGAGGATCACGATCGCGCGGCACGCTGCGACCACCTGCGCGCGCGCGATGCGCCCGAGATGCTCGCCGAGCAACGGCGCAGTCTTCGGATTGTTATGGGTCATCCCGAGCCCGCCGCCGGTGTAGAAATCCCAGCGCTCGCCGCGCTCGTCGGCCGGCACGAGCCCGACGTCTTGCGTGCGCACGTCGACCGAGCCGTCGCGCGGATGCGCGATGCCGATCTTGAACTTGCGCGGCAGGTACTGCGGGCCGTAGATCGGCTCGTCCGTGTTCACGGGGGCGAGCTGCCGGCCCTCGCCGTCCGACGCGAAGATCTGGAAGTAGGACGAGCTCTTCGGCGTGAGCTCGGCTGCGATCTCGTGCGCGAGCGCGAGCCCGCCCGGCGCACAGCTCGGATCCAGCTCGTCGATCGGCGAGGCCATCACGTTGCGGTTCACGTCGCCGCAGGCGGACACCGTCGCGCCGTCGCGGTAGCTCCGGTTCAGGTGGCGCATCAGCGGCGCGAGCTTCGGCCCGTAGACCTTGTGGTATTGGATCGCCTGCCGAGACGTGAGCCGCAGCGTCCCATCGGCGAACTTGTCGGCGGCGTCGTCGAGCGCGATCCACTGCCTCGGCGAGAGCCGCCCGCCGGCCGGGTTCTTGATGCGGACCATGAAGAAGTAGTCGTGGGTCTTGCGGCCCCGCTCGCCGCGACCCTGCTGCTTGTAGATCCCGAAGAACTTCGAGAGCTCCTTCGCGGTGCCCGAGATCGTCGGGTCCTCGCCGCTGTCGAGCTTCTTCACCTCGTCGAGGAACGCGTGTGTGCTCTTGCCGTCGGCCACGAAGAACAGGCCTTGGCTCTCACGCTTGATCCGCTCGTTCTCCGACATCTCGGCGAGCGAAGCCGTCTTCAGGCTGGCGACCGGCTGCGGATCCGAGGACATCAGGCCATCTCCGGGCGGCGAAAGGGAAGCAACCTATCGGAAGCGCCCTAGGGGAGCTATGCGCGAAGTGCGCTTCCGATCTGGCAGCCGATGCCGGCGCGCGGGGTTCGGGATCAAGCAATCTCGCGCACTTACCGATTCACAGGCGTCGTGGAATCGGACTCCCAAACCACGTCGCGGTCGCACGCGTGGCTGCGCAAGAGCCTTGCGCGCGATACCGGCGTCTTCGTTTTGGGATTGTGTTTGCTTGCTGCGGGCTTGATGGGGTTGGCTGCGAGAGAAGTGCTGCAATCGGCAGTGCGCAGCTCGCTGATTGCCGAGCTGAACCGCGAGTTCGAGCGCGTGGAAGCAGGCTTCGAGGCGTGGCGCGCACAGGAGAGCGAGGACCTCTCAGCGATCGCGAGCAGTCCGGAGCTCGCCGCCGCGGCGCGCGGTCCCGGTGGTCATCGTGCGCTGCAGCAAGTGCTGAGCGCGAAGCTCGAGGCCGAGCCTGAGGCGCTGGGCCTCGCGTTGATCCGCGGCCGCTCGGTGCGCGCGGACGTCTCGGTCGCCGCGGCGAGCTGGCTGCCGGAGCAGTGGTCGACTGCGATCGACCTGCGCACGATCTCGAGCGAGAAGCCCGAGATCGTTCGCATCGAGGACACCTTGGTGCTGATCGTCGCAGCGCCGGTCGCCGGCGGCGCAGAGCGCGGCATGCTGATCGGCGCGATCAATCCGGCGGCCGCGTTCAAGGGCCTCGGCGCCTCGTCCCGCGCGCGGATCGCGATCGCCGACGAGAAAGGCAACGCGATCGCGGGCTCGAAGGCGGCGCTCGACCTCGCGCTCGCAAACGGCTTCGTCGAGGCGGATGACGCGGAGGGCTCGCGCCACCTGACGCTGCGCCGCGCACTCTCCAACACCTCGTGGGCGGTCGCGATCGCACTCCAGCAGCCGAGCGTGCCGCGAGACACGATCACGAACGTCGTGCTCGCGAGCCTGTTGATTGCGTTCCTCGCGGGCGCGATCGCGTTCGGCGTTGGCGAGCGCCGCATGCGGCCCGTGCACGAGCTCGCCGAGGGCGCGCGCCGGCTCGCATCCGGCGAGACCGGCGTGCGCGTCCCATTGCAGCACGCGCACGACGAGCTGCAGATGCTCGCGCGCTCGTTCAACGAGATGGCCGGCCAGCTCGAGGCCCAGCGCCGCGCGCTCGAGGACCGCAACCACGAGCTGCTGCGCGCCAACGAGGTGCTCGAGCAGCTCTCGATCACCGACGGCCTCACGCACCTCCACAACCATCGCCACTTCCACGACCAGTTCGCGCGCGAGGTCAAGCGCGCCGACCGCAGCGGCCAGCCGCTGTGCCTGTTGCTCATCGACATCGACGACTTCAAGGCGCTGAACGATCGCCATGGTCACGCGGCGGGCGATGCCGTGCTCGCCGCCGCGGCGCAGCTGATCAACGACCAGGTGCGCGAGTCCGATTACCTCGCGCGCTACGGCGGCGAGGAGTTCGCGTTGCTGCTGCCCCAGACCGAGCTCGACGGCGCCGTCGCGCTCGCGGAGAAGATTCGCGTCGCGCTCGCGCAGCACGCGTTCCTCCTGCAGAACGGCGAGCGCACGGTCGGCCTCACGGTCTCGATCGGCGTCGCGCGGCACTCGGTGACCGCCGACGAGACCTTCGACGCCGCCGACCGCGCTCTCTACGAAGCGAAGGCCGCCGGCAAGGACTGCGTGATCGCCGCGACGCCCCTCGATCGCCCCCCGCAGACGGAGCGCCGCAGGCGGCGTACCTAGCAAGCGCCGCGAAAGCGGCGCGCGCAGCGAGGCGAAGCCCTCTAGCCGAGCGAAGTCGAACAGCGACCCCGGTGTGGGCTCCGCCTCGCTGTGCGGTGTCCGCGGGTCGGCCTAATACTTCGCCCGCGCGCGGCGGTAGGGCGGGGGCGGCTCGCCGGGGGGCTGCGTGCGCCAGCGGCGGTGCGGCCAGATCCACATCTCGGGGGCCTCGCGCACCTCACGCTCGATCGCGCGCGTCATGCGGCGCGCGTTCTCGAGCAGCGCAGCTTCGCCGTCGCCCTCGGCGAGAACGAGCGGCGCGCGGATGCGCGCGACGTGGCGCATCGGGTCGCCCCGCGCGCGGTGGAGGAACGCCGGAAGAACCGGTGCGCCGGTCGCCATCGCGAGCCTCACGGGGCCCGCGTTGACGCACGCGTAGCGCCCGAAGAACGGCACGAGCAGGCCGTCCTGTGCGCGCGCGTTCTGATCGAACGGGAGCGCGAGCACGTTGCCGCGGCGCAGCGCGAGCAGCGCGCCGAGACCCGCGTTGCCTCGCTTCAGGTAGGAGGCGCCTCCGCTGCGGCGGCGTTGCTGGAGGACGCCGTCGAGCCCGGCGTCGTCGCGCGCGCGCTGCACTGCGACGATCGGGAAGCCGTGCGCCGCCATCGCGGCCGCGAACATCTCCCACGAGCCGAAGTGCGCGGTGAGCACGATCAGCCCGGCGCCGGCAGCGCGCTCGCGCGCGGCTTCGACATTCTGCAGGCCTTCGATCTCTACGCGCGCCGCGAGCATGCGCGGATCGCGGCGGCCGAGCCACGCGAGCTCGACGAGGCTGCGGCCGAGACCCGCGAACGATTCGACGAGCACCCGCTCGCGTTCGGCTTCCTTCCAGTGCGGGAACGCGATGCGCAGGTTGACCCGCGCGTCGCGCACGCGCGGCAGGCCGAGCCGCGCCCAGCCGCGGCCGAGCGCCGCGCCGAACGCGAGCCCCGCGTGATCGGGCAGCGCGGCCAGGCCGCGCAGCAGCGCGCGCGCGGCGCGGCCGCGCGAGCTCGCGGGAGCCGCCGCGAGATCTGCCGCGCTCCCGGCGGAGACGGTCTGAGCGGGCAACCTCAGTCGACGAGCCCCAGCGACTGCTCGAACGCTTCGAGCTCCGCCCACACTTCGCGGTCGATCGCCCGGAAGCGCTCGAGCGCGCGCTCGAAGCGGTCCGGAGCGCCGTCGGCCTCCGCCAGCTCGCGACCCTTCTTGCGGATCCAATCGATGTGCCAGCCCTCGTCCTTGCTCACCGCGCGCAGCACTTCGCGCGTGCGCTCGTCGACGCCGGGCCGGCGCAGGTGCTCCTGATAGCGGCGCAGCGCGCGCTGCTCGACGACGACCGTGAGCGCCAGCAAGTCCACCGGATGGCGCGGAATTCCCGCGCGTTTTCCGATGCGCACCTGATAGCCGTCGTCGATCGGGAGCGGCGCGGCGCCCATCTGCTTGATGCGCTCGGTCCAGAGCCAGGCGTGGCGCGTCTCGTCCGCGAGATGCTCCGCGAGCAGCAGCTGCGAATCGCCGTCGGGCAGCATGCGCAGCATGCGGTAAATCAGGTTCGAGCCCCGAAGCTCCGCATCGCGGTAGTACGAGAACAGGACCAGCAGCGGGTCTGGCTTCGCGGAGGGCGCTTCCATGCGGGAACCTGGGCGGAGCGCCGCAGAAGACGACGCGGGCGGCAACGATAGCCACCGAGGTCCGGCCCGCTCAGCGAGCCAACGAGGTGAGACCCGATGGGTCACGCGAGCTCGCGGTGCATTCGGAAGTGCGGGCCGACGCCGGGGATCTCGAAGCCCTCGCCGATCGCGACGAAGCCCGCACGCCGGTAGAAGCCGGCGGCCTCCTCGCGCGCATTGCACCAGAGCAGCTGCGCGCCGCGCCGGCGCGCTTCGGCTTCGCACGCGGCGAGCACCGCCGCTCCGAAGCCGAGGCCGCGCACGCTCGGATCGCTCGCCATGCCGCGCACCTGACACGCGCGCACGCCCGGACGCTCGGGATGCGGCGCGTCCAGCAGCGTTGCGATCGCGAGGAGCGCTCCGTCGCGGAACGCGCCGAAGTGCGCCGTCGCGGATGAGTCGTCGCCGTCGAAGCGCGTCTCCACGAACGGTCGACGCGGCCGCAACACGAGCTGGCGGAGCGGTCGCACCTCCTCCGCGCTGATCCGTCGCACCTCGACCTTCGAGGTCACGCTCCGCGCTCGCGCCGGATCCGGACGCCTGCGTACTCGACGACGCCCGCGAACGGCCGCGATTTGCGCACCGTGATCGTGACCGCATCGACGTCGAGCTCGGCGAGCAGCGCCGCGGCGACGCGCTCCGCGAGCGCCTCGACGAGCCGGTGGTCCTGCCCGCCGGCGACCTTCTCGATCGCGTCGTAGACGGTCTTGTAATCGATCGTGCTCGCGATGCGGTCGCTGCGGCCGGCGGCGCGCAGATCGCGCTCGAGCTCGATGTCGAGCCGCACCGGCCGGCGCATCCGGCGCTCCGCCGCCGTCACGCCGAGCGCCGCGGGAATCTGCACGCCTTCGAGCAGGATCGTGTCGCGCACGCGCCGCCTCCGCGCGCACCTTAACTCGCGGCGAGCCGGGGCCGGCGCGAAGGCGACGCGCATCACGCGAAATGTCGGGTCACGTCGCCGTCCGTTGCCCGTACACTGCGCGCGCCATCCGGAAATCAGGAGATCGCGATGAAGCTCGAGGACGTTCTGAAGCGCGAGGCGAAGCACATCCTGCCCGTCGCGGCGCGCCTGCCGGTCGCGCTCGTCTCCGGCCGCGGCTCGCGCGTCACGGACGTGGAGGGCCGTGAGTACCTCGACCTCACCTCGGGCTGGGGCGTCTGCGCGATCGGCCACTGCCACCCCGCGCTCGTGAAGGCGATCAGCGATCAGGCCGCGCGCCTGATGCAGACGACGAACGTCTTCTACACGCTGCCGCAGCTCGAGCTGGCGGAGGCGCTCGCCGAGGTCGTGCCGCACGACATCACGCGCTCGTTCTTCGTGAGCTCGGGCACCGAGGCGGTCGAGGGCGCGCTGAAGCTCGCGCATCGCGCGACCGGCCGGCGCAAGTTCGTCTCGACGCTGAACTCGTTCCATGGACGAACACTCGGCGCGCTCTCCGTAATAGGCCAAGCAAAGCACCGCGAGCCGTATCGCGCGCTCCTGCCCGAGCCGGTGAACGTGCCGTTCGGCGACGCCGACGCCGCCGCGCACGCGATCGATCTCGACACCGCCGCGTTCATCGTCGAGCCGGTGCAAGGCGAGGGCGGCGTGAACCCCGCGCCGCCCGGCTACCTCCAGAAGCTCCGTGAGCTGTGCGACGCGAGCGGCGCGCTCTTGATCTTCGACGAGGTGCAGACGGGCATCGGCCGAACCGGCCGCATGCTCGCGCTCGAGCACGACGGCGTGGTGCCCGACGTGCTCACGCTCGGCAAGGGCCTCGGCGGCGGCTTCCCGGTCGCCGCGTTCCTGTGCAGCGAAGAAGTCGCGGCGACCGTGAAGCTCGGCGACCATGGCGGCACCTACGTCGGCAACCCGCTCGCGTGCGCGGCCGCGCTCTCCGTGCTGCGTGTCGTGCGCGAAGAGAAGCTCGCCGAGCGCGCCGCCGCCGTCGGCGCCCGCACGCTCGCGCGCCTGAGCGCATTCGCCGCCGAGCACCCCGAGCACGCGAGCGAAGCGCGCGGCCGCGGCCTCTTGTTAGGCCTCGTGCTGCGCGACCTCGATCGCGCCGCCGCCCTCTCGAAGCGCGCCGCCGCCGCGGGCGTGCTCGTCAACGTCACCGCGGGGAACGTGATGAGGCTGTTCCCGGCGCTGAACATTCCGGAGGCGGAGCTGGAGCAGGGGGTGGAGAAGCTGCTGGAGTTGGTGGCGGCCTAGTCGCAGCGCACGTTCAGAACGGCGCCTTCTCGCGCTCGCCCAGCGTCAACGCTTCGACGCCGGTCTCCGTCACGAGCACCGTGTGCTCGAACTGCGCGGAGAGGGAGCCGTCGGCGGTCACCGCGGTCCAGCGGTCTTCGAGGATCTCCGTCTTCCAGTGACCCAGATTGATCATCGGCTCGATCGTGAAGGTCATGCCGGGGACGAGCGGGTCGCCGGTGCCGGGTTTTCCGAAATGGAAGATGCTCGGCGCGGTGTGGAAGATCTTGCCGGTGCCGTGGCCGGTGAACTCGCGGACCACGCCGTAGCCCTGCGCCTCGGCGAACGACTGGATCGCATGGCCGATGTCGCCGGTGGTGCCGCCGGGCTTCACCGCGCGGATGCCGAGCCACATCGCGTGATACGTATCCGCGACGAGGCGGCGCGCCTTCGGTGCGACGTCGCCGACCAGGAACGTCCGCGAGCTGTCGCCGTGGTAGCCGTTCAGCTTCGGCGTCACGTCGACGTTCACGATGTCGCCGTCGCGCAGGATCGTCTTCTCGCTCGGGATGCCGTGGCAGACGACGTCGTTGATCGAGATGCAGCTGCAGCGTGTGTAGGGCGGGTGGCCGTAGCCGAGCGTCGCGGAGACCGCGCCGTGATCGCGCGTGAACTCGTCGATGAACTGGTCGAGCGAGAGCGTGTCTATGCCGGGGCGGATCCGCTTCGCAACCTCGTCGAGCAGCTTGCCGGCGAGGCGGCCGGCGGCGCGCATCTGCTCGATCTCGTCGGGCGCGAGCAGCGGGATCATCCCGCTGCGGCCGCGTCGCGGCTCCTGCTTCTTCTCTTTCTGTTTGGCTCGCGTGAAGCGCATCTCGGATCCTGAAGGCTGCCCAACATAGCGGCAGGAGCGGGTGCCCGGCTGAGCCGCCGGCCGCGGAAAGGCGAAGCGGGGACGCTCCTCCCTATTGCGTGGCGAAAAAGGAGGAACGTCCCCGCTTCACTTTGCTTGCTCTTCGCGCAGCGTGCGGATCAGGAACGCGCGCATGTCGCGGGCGGGGACGATCGTCTCCAGCGAGCCGACCGCTTTCGCGCGCTGCACCGAGTGGATCTGGTCGAATTCCTCGGCGAGCTCGGCCTGCTTCTCGAGCCGCACTTCCTCGAGCACGCGCTCGAAGCGGGCGCGCGCTTCTTCGTTCGCGTTGCGGCCGGGCTGCGCGGCGCGCACGCGCGGATCGGCGGCCGCGCGCGCGCGCACGTCGCGCGCGAACACGACCGCTGCCGCGGGGCCGCCGCCGATCACGCTCGCGTACGAGCCTTCGAGCGCCGCGGCGCGAAGCCGCGGGTTCAGCGCGCGCGAGAACACGACGTAGGCGCCGCCGTGATAACGCGAGACGACGAGGAACACGATCGGCCCCGCGAAGTTCACGACCGCGCGCGCGATCTCGGCGCCCCACTCGAGCTGCAGCTTGCGCATCGATTCGGGCGAGCCGTCGAAGCCTGACAAGTTCGCGAGGATCACGGCCGGGCGATTCCCGCTCGCCGCATTGAGCGCGCGCGCGACCTTCTTCGACGAGAGGGGGAACAGCGTGCCGCCGGTCCAGGTGGCAGGGCCATCGGGCGGCCGGAAGCCCTCGCGCGTCAGCGATTGGCTCTCGATGCCGATCAGGCAGACCGGCTGCCCGCCGAGATGCGCGTCCCAGACGATCGCGGTCTCGGCGCCCACCCAGGCGCGCCAGCGCTCGAGCTGCGGGCTGTCCTGATCGACGACCGCGCTCATCACCGGCCGCATCGAGAAGGGGCGCTTGCGGCCCGGGTTGGTCGCGTCGTCGAAGATCTCCCCGACGCGCGCGAAATCGCCGCCGGGCGTCGCCGTCGCGCCGGCGTCGCGCTCGTCCGGATCGCTCGTGCGCTGCGGCCGCGGGCCGCGCTCGCCGGGCACGACGTAGGTGTGCCGGTAGTGCTCGAACAGGATGCGATACGCGTCGCGAATGTCGGAAGCGAAGTACTGCGCCTCGCCGTTCGGGCCCATGATGCGCTCGAAGCCGCCGATCGCCGCCTCGTCCTCGGCGGAGACCGCGCCCGACGCTTCGAGCGCCGCGCGGCCGGTGAGCACCATCGAGCCGCCCGGCGTCATGATCAGCGCGCCGCGCGTGTGCATCAGCATCGTCGCGAGCGAATCCCAATAACTCTGTGCGCCGACGTTCACGCCGGTGACGATCACGTGGATCGCGCCGCCGCGCTGCGTGAACTCGATGATGCGGCGCACGACGCGCGCGGTCGCGTCGAGGTTCTCGGTGCCGCTGTCCATCGCGATGCGCGCGCCGCTCGAGACCGGCACCCATTCGACCGGCAGCCTGCGCTCTTCCGCGAGGCCGAGCGCGGCGACGATGCGGTCGCACTCCTCCGGCCCGAGCGAGCCCATCCCGAGCGTCGGATCGGAGAGCACGATCGCGCGCTGCATGCCCTCGGGCACCTTGTCGGTCGGCGTCGTCACCAGGCCGATCACGACGGCGCAGCTGTTACGGCCGTACGGGCGCGAGACCGGCGCGGGCCGGCGCTGTTCGTCGAGATCCCACTCCTCGAACGTGCCGACCGGCAGCTCGACGTCTCCGGCGGCGTCGCCGTGCGAGCCGGTCAACATGCGCACGATCTCGTACGGGTAGATCAGCCGGCGGCGGCGTGCGTCGACGACCTTGCGTTCGTAGAACGAGGCGAGGCGCAGCGGCTCGCTGCGCGGCTCGCGCATCTCGAGCGTGAGATTCGAGCCGGTGATGTTCGCGATCACGAGCTCGCGCGGCGTCGCGGGCGCCGCGGGATTCGCGCGGTCGAGCATGCGCAGCCGCACGATCACCTTCTCGAGCCCGAGATTGCGCGTCGCCGGCGCGAGCTTGCGCGAGAGCCGATCGGCGAGGCTCGCCTCGAGCACGATCTCGGGCGCGAGATAGATCGCGATGCGGTTCCACTGCAGCCGCCGCTGCGGGTCGCGCAGCGCCAAGTGATTACGGAGCGCGCGCGTTGCCTCGAAGAACGCGTGCTCGAACGCCGGCACGTGCAGCGCCGCCTCGCTGCCGGCGTCCGGCGAACGCGAGCGCACGTCGGCCAGCACGAACATGCGCTCGTCGCTCGGATCCTCGCGGCTCTTGCCCCAGAACGCATAGAGGCCCTCGGGCGCGGGCAAGCGCTCGAGCGAGAACTCCGCGAGCCGCGCGAGATCGACGCGCCGCGCGGCCTCGGGATGCATGCCGTGCACGCTCTCGTCGGCGCGGAAGCCGCCCGGCGTCGGCACGAACGTGAAGTGCAGATCGGGCCCGCCGCTGCGCACGAGCGTGATCGTGACGCGGCTCGCGGCGAGCGTGCCTTCGAGCACGCGCGTCGCGAGCGCGACCACGTCGGGGGCCGGCTCCTCTTCGCCGAGCGCCGCGAACAGCTCGAGCGCGTAGACCGCGGGCCAGTCGTGGCTCTCGCGCGACGACTCCGCCGCGCGCACGACGACGCGCAGCGTCTCGGCGAGATCGGAGAGCGCCGCGGTCGCGCCGAGCACGACGCGCCCGCCCGAGAAGTCCATGCGTTCGATCCAGCGCCCGGACTCGCGGAACGACTGCTGCGCGATCGCCTCTTCGGGCGCGTACGCGCGCTGCAGCTGCGCGGCGAGCGCGATCGCGCGCCGGCGCGGATCGGCGTCCGAGATCCAGCCGCCGACGCGATCGAACACCGCGCGCTGCACGCCCGCGAGGTCCAATAACACCTCGGCGGGCGGCGCGGTCGGCTCCGCCTCCGCGGCGTCGAGATACGCCTGCACCTGCTTGCTGGAGCGCTCCGCGAGCCGCTCGATGTCGGGGCGCTCGAAGATCACGTAGCGCGCCTCGACCGCGGCGTCGGCGACCGCGTTCGAGAGCAGCCCGCGCATGCCGGCGATCAGATCGAGCGCGCGCGCGAGGCGCGCGTCCTCGGCGAGCGGAACCCCGTGGAGCGCGAGCGCGGCCGCGCGCCGCAGCATCGCGAGCACGAGCCGATCGCGCAGCTCGGGCTGCTGCTGCGACGCGAGCAGGCGCAGCACCGCGCGCTCGAGCGGGTCGCTGTGCTCGAGGCTCTCGACACCATAATGAGCGAGCGCCGCGCGCACGAGATCGAGGAACTCGGGCGCGATGCCCGCGCCGTTCGCTCTCACGCGGCGCGCGAACATCCGCAGCCGCGCGTCGTTCGACGGGCCGAGCTCGCCCGAGACCGACGCGGCCGGCGAGCGAATGAACA
This sequence comes from Myxococcota bacterium, assembly GCA_035762585.1. GTDB lineage: Bacteria > Myxococcota_A > UBA9160 > UBA9160 > UBA6930 > VGRF01. The sequence continues at coordinate 6,430 of DASTOI010000562.1, read as the reverse complement.
GGCGCGCGACATCCGCGACCATCGCCAGCTCGCGCCGAACCTCGGCGAGGTCCTCGTAGAATGCCTCGGGCAGCCCGCTCGGCAGCGGCGCTTCGAGGAACTCCGCGAGCTTCTCGGCGCGCGCCGGGCTGACGTCGTAGCCGAGCAGTGCGCGACGCGCCTCGTCGCGCACCGCCTCGATCGCGCTTCGCCGCACGTCGGCGGAGCACGCGGCGGCGTTCGCGAGATCGGGCGTGCCGAGCGGATCGTCGCCTCTCGGCCGGAACAGCGGCGCCAGCGGCTCGCGCAGGTCGGGCAGCGCGAGCCGCGCGGCGCCGCCCGCGGCCGGGGCGCCCGCCTCGTCCTTTCTCGGCTCGATCACGAGCATCACGTCGCCCGCGGCGACCTTCGCGCCCTTGCGGACCAGTACCTCCGTGACGATTCCGGCGACCGGCGCGTCGAACGCGACCTCCATCTTCATCGCTTCGAGCAGGCCGATCGTCTGCCCGGCCGTCACGACGTCGCCCGCCTTCACGTGCACCGCGACGACCATCGCCGGCGCCGCGGCGCGCACCTGGCCCGCCGACTGCGACTCGAAGCGGAACGCGCGCCCTTCGATCTCGATGCGCAGCGCCGCCTCGCCGACGTCGTAGAGGATCCGATAGACGCGCTCGCCGAGCAGCAGCCGCGCGGTGTGCTCGCCCTCTTCGCGCAGCGTCGCCGTCAGCGCGCGGCCGGCCTCGTGCACGCGATAGCGCCAGCCGCCGATCGCGAAGACCTCGAGCCGATACTGCTCACCGCCGAAGCCGAGATCGATCTGCTGGCCGCTCGAGACGGGCACGCTGTCGGCTGCGAACGTCGCCTGACTGAAGAAGTTGAGTCGAGCCCGCGCGCGCGCGGCCTGATAAGCGAGGATGCCGGCGGCGATCAGCGCGGGCGATGCGAGCTCGTCGTCGCGCTCGCGCGTCAGCGCGAAGCGATCGAGCCAGGTCGTGTCGACGCCGCCTTTGCGGTAGTCGGCGTGGTCGAGGATCTCGGCGAGCCAGCCCTTGTTGGTCGCGCCGCCTTCGACGAGCAGGTCGAAGTCGCCGAGCGCGGCGGCGAGCCGCGCGCGCGCCTCCTCGCGATCCGCGCCGGTCGCGATCACCTTCGCGATCAGCGAGTCGAACGCCGCCGGCACCGTGGTGCCCTGCACGTAGCCGGTGTCGACGCGGATGCGCGGCCCGAGAGCGGGATCGAAGCGCGCGATCTTGCCGGGCGCGGGGAGGAAGCCTTGATCGGGGTCCTCCGCGCACACGCGCGCCTCGATCGCCCAGCCGTGCTCGCGCAGCTTCACACCCGCGAGCGATTCGCCGCGCGCGATGCGGATCTGGATCTGCACCAGATCGAGGCCGGTCAGCTCCTCCGTGATGCCGTGCTCCACCTGGAGCCGCGGGTTCATCTCGAGAAAGAAATAGTGACTTCCGGAGACGAGGAACTCGACGGTCCCGACGCCGACGTAGCCGACGCGTTTCGCGACCTTCACCGCCGCCGCTTCGAGCGCCTCTCGAACGCCGGGCGCGAGCCCGGGCGGCGGCGCTTCTTCGAGCACCTTCTGGTGGCGACGCTGCACCGAGCAGTCACGGCAGCCCACCGCGAGCACGTTGCCGTGCGAGTCGCCCGCGATCTGCACCTCGATGTGGCGCCCGCCCGTGACTTTCTGCTCGATGAACAGGCGGCCGTCGCCGAACGCGGCCTTCGCTTCGGAGCTCGCCGAGCGGAACGCCGCCGCGACCTGATCGATCGCGTCGACGACGCGGATGCCGCGCCCGCCGCCGCCGGCGGATGCCTTGATCACGACGGGCAGCCCGATCTTGCTCGCCCACGCCTCCGCGTCGGCTTCGGTCTCGACGACGCCCTTGCTCCAAGCTGTTACGGGAACGCCGACTTCCTCGGCGAGGTGCTTCGAGCCGATCTTGTCGCCGAGCGCGAGCATCGCTTCGGGCGACGGGCCGAGGAAGCGAATGCCCGCGCGCGAGAGGCGTTCGACGAACGCGGGGTGCTCGGAGACGAAGCCCCAGCCCGGCCACACCGCGTCGGCGCCGGCCTTGCGCAACGCGGTCATCAGGCCGTCGTAGTCGAGATAGGCGGCGACCTCGCCGCGCGGCGCGGGCATCGCGACCGCGAGATCGGCGTGGCGCACGAACGGCGCGTCGCGATCGATCTCGGTGTAGAGCGCGACCGCGAGCGTTTCGCAGTCTTCCTGCGCGCGCAGCGACTTCACCGCGCGGATGCAGCGCATCGCGGCCTCGCCGCGGTTCGCGATCGCGAGGCGGCGGATCGGCTGGATGCGCGTCACGACGCGAGCCTCGCCGCGCGCGCCGCCGCCTGGAGCTCGCACGCGTAGGCGACGAAGCGGCCGTGGTGCGAGAGCGAGAGGTCCGCTCGCGCGGGCTCGCCGTCGACGCACAGCACCGGGATGCGCCCGCGCTTCGCGATCGCGAGGCGCGCGGCCGCGATCCCGAGTCGCGCGGCGAGCTCGCGGCACGCGAACGCGCGCGCCTCGGCGGATGCGTCCGCGCTCTCGGCGATCTCGTGAACGCCGAAGTGGACGTCGCGCAGCGCTGCGTCGTCCGAAGCGAGCGCGTGCACGAACGCGTCGTTTTCGAAAACGCGCAGCGCGAAGCGGCGCTCGCCGTGGCGCACGCTTCCACCGCCGCGCGCATCGAGCGTCACCTCGAATCGAGAGGGCGCCCAGACCACCGCGCGATCCAGCTTCTTCGCGGCCTTGTAGGCCGCCTCCTTGGCGGCCCAGCACACCCAGCGCACGCGCTGCGTCGCGTCGCCCGCGATCAGCGCGCGCTCGCGCTCCGAGAACACGCGCGCATCGAAGCGCGGGTGCTGCGCGCCGGGCTGCGTTCCGCGGTGCGCGAGGTCGACGACGTCATTCCCGAGCATCGAAATGACTCCGCTCGAGCTCCGCGAGCTTCGCCACGATCTGGCGCGCGATGTCGAGTGAGCCGCGCAGGCCGCGCTCGTCGCTCTTCGGCTCGAGCAGCTGCGCGCGCCCGCGGAACACCTCGCCGCGCGCGGGCGCGTCGGTCATCTCGTGCTGCGAGTCGCCGCGCAGGTAGACGCACAGCACGCGGCAGCCGGGCACCGAGGCGACGATGCGGCCGACGCCGTAGGCGGCGCTCTCGACCTCGACGCGCGCCGTGCGGCTGCGTTGGCCCTCCGGAAACACCATCACGACCTCGCCGCTCCGTAACAACCAGGCGACCTTCTCGAGCACCCGCGCGACTTCCTTGCGATCCGAGCCGCGCGTGAGCGGCACGCACTTCAACAGGTAGGTGAGCGCGCGCTTCCACCACGTCGACGCGAAGTGCACGCGCTCGGGCGTGTTCCACGGCAGCGAGGAGAAGTGCGTCAGGTACCACCACGAGCCGCCCAGCGCCCAGCCGATCACGAACGAGTCGAGCATCGTCAGGTGATTCGCGCAGATGAGCAGCGGCGCGCGCGACTTCTCACGGATCTCGCGATACGTGCCGCGCAGCTCCGCTGCGCCCTCGATGCGCCAGCGAAACGCGAACGCCATCAGCGTGACGAAGATCGGGATCCAGAGCGGCGACAAGGCACGTGACACCGCTCGCTGCAGCCGCAGCGCGCGGACGTCGCCCGCCGAGAGGCCGTCGGCCAAGGCGGCGAGCTCTCAGATCTTTTGCGAGATCAAGTCGACGCAGTCGCCGATCGTGTTCACGTTGTCGACGTCCTCGTCGGCGATCTCGATGTTGAACTCGTCCTCGAACGCGAGCACGACGTCGACCAGGCGCGCCGAGTTCACCTTCAGGTCTTCGAGAATGTTCGTCGCCTTGCTCGCGCTCGCGAGCGCCGCCGTGTCCTTCACGTAGGGCGTCAGGATCTTGATCACGCGCGTTTGGATCTCTGCAGCTTGCATCGTTTGTCTCCGTTCTGAATAGGTTGGTGCCGCACGCGGGCGGCAAAGATATTACGCGTGCGCGTCCCACTTCCGGAACACGAGCGCGGCGTTCACGTCGCCGAAGCCGAAACCGGCCTTCATGATCGTGCGCAGGCCCGGCGCCGGTGTCGTCTCGTGCGGGATCGACGCGGCGAACGCCGCGATCTCCGGATGGACGTCCTCGCAGTTCTTCGAGCCGTGGACGTAGCCGCCGCGCAGCATCAAGAGCGCGGCGACCGACTCGATCGCGCCGGCCGCGCCGAGCGTGTGCCCGACCAGCGACTTGGTCGACGTGATCCACGGGAAGCGCTCCGGGCCGCGGCCGAGCGCCGCAGACCACGACGCCACCTCGCGCGGGTCGGCGGCGGTCGCGGTCAGGTGCCCGCTGATCGCGTCCACCTCGGCCGGGTCGATTCCGGCGTCGGCGACCGCGGCCGCGATGCAGCGCCGCACGCCTTCGGGATTCGGCGCCGTCATACTGCCGCCGCCGCGATGCCCGCCGCAGTTGGCCGCCTCGCCCAGCAGCTCGGCGTAGATGCGCGCGCCGCGCGCGCGCGCGGCGTCGAGGCTCTCGACCACGAGCACGGCCGCGCCGGCGCCGGGGATGAAGCCGCCCGCGCTCGCGCTCATCGGCCGCGACGCCGCCTCGGGCGTTCCGTTGTGCTTGCGATTCAGCACGCGCATCGCGTCGAAGCCGGCCCAGTTGTACGGCGTCTCGACCTCGGCGCCGCCGCAGAGCATGCGCTCGGCGAGCCCGGCGCGGATGCGCGCGGCGCCCATCGCGATCGCCTCGGCGCCGGTCGCGCACGCGCTCGAGTTCGTCGTCACCTGATTGCCGAGCGCGAGAATTCCGGACACGCGGGCCGAGAGTCCGCTCGCCATCACCTGCTCGACCGAGGTCGAGCCGAGCCGCTTCACCTTGTTCTCGTTGACCATCGGTACGACGCGGTCGCCGACCGTGTCCATGCCGCCGATGCCGGTCCCTAACACCGCGCCGGTGTCCCAATGCACGCGCTCGTCGCCGAACTTCGGGCGCTCGAGGCCGGCGTCCGCCCAGGCCTCCACCGCCGCGACCGCCGCGTAGCGATGGATCGCGTTCATCGCGAGCAGCTCTTCCTCGGTGAACAGCGACTGCGCGAGCGCGTCGACGCCCTGCGGCACGCCGCCCACCGTGCACGCGAAGCCGTGCTTCACCATGAAATCGACGGTGCGCAGGCCGCTCTGGGTCTTGCGCAACGCGGCGTCGAATGCGCCCACGCCGTTCGCGTTGGGCGCGATCACGCCCATCCCGGTGATGACGACGCGCCGCTTCATTGCGGCACTCCCATGCCGGCGAGCTGGCCGGAGCACACCACCTTGCCGTCCTCGGTCGTCATCGTCGCCTCGACACGCACCTTGCGCCGTCGGTAGAAGATCACGCGCGATTCGGTCGTGACGAGGTCGCCCGGCCTCACCACGCCCGAGAAATCGACCTGCGCGTCGGTGAACAGTGTCTGGAACTTCTCGGCCTCGGCGGGATCGAGATCGCGGTAGAAGAGGAACAGCGCGATGGGCACGACGCCGCACTGCGCCATCGACTCGACGAGCAGAACGCCCGGCGTGACGGGATTCCCCGGGAAGTGCCCGCGGTAGAAGTCCGCGTCCGTGCGCCAGCGGTAGCGCCCGATCGCGCGCTCCGCCGACAGCTCCGCGATCTCGTCGACGAAGCGGAACGGCTCCTGCTGCGGCACGCGCGCGAGCGCCTCCGCCGGCGTCAGCACCCTACCCACCGTACATCCCTCCATTCACGTGGATGACGGTGCCGTGCACGTAGCTCGCCTTGGTCGCGAGCCAGGTGACGACTTCGGCAACTTCGTCGGCGCTGCCCATCCGGCCGAGCGGGATGCGGCCGAGGATCTGCTGCTTCACCTCGGCCGGCAGCTCGCTCGTCATCTCGGTGTCGATGAAGCCCGGCGCGACGGAGTTCACGCGGATCGGGCGGCCCGCGAGCTCCTGCGCGAGCGACTTGGTCAGCGCGTCGAGCCCGGCCTTCGCCATCGTGTAGGGCGCCTGCCCGGGATTCCCGGTGTGCCCGACGACGCTCGTGATGTTGATGATGCGCGCGTCGTCGCTGCGCATCAGGAAGCGGCGCAGCGCGAGCTTCGTCAGATACCAGGTGCCGCGCTCGACCGCGGCGACGGCGTCGTAGTCGTCGAGCTTCATCGTGACCATCGGCGCGTTCACGTTGAAGCCCGCGTTGTTGACGAGAACGTCGAGCCGGCCGGCCTTCTCCTTCAGCTCCGCGATCAGCGCGTCGACCTGCGCCGCGTCGGCTGACCTGGGGAACATCACCAGCGCGCGGTACATGCGACAACGGTATCGGTGGAGTCTGAAGCTGGTGAGCGCTTCGAGAGGGTGCTCGATTGCGACGTCTTACGCCGGTCCGGGCGTGCGCCCGATTAGCGCCGATTGCCCTGTTGGCGCCGGGCGCCAGCCGGACAGTACAGAACCCTCGCC
>DASTOI010000561.1:0-2064 GCA_035762585.1 Myxococcota bacterium | reverse complement strand
CAGTGTCGCCACCGTCGCAGGCGCCGGTGGCTACTTTGCGCCGCTTGTTAGGGGGTACATCCGCCGCTCCGGCGCGCCGGAGGACACGGGAATTCGCGTCGCGGTGAAGGATCGCCAGAATGCGCTGAAGAATCCGTACGCGCACCTGCACCTCGAGGACATCAGCTTCGAGAAGGTCGCGAGCTCGCCGATGCTGTGGGACCCGATCCGCTACCTCGAGACGTGCCCGTCTTCCGACGGCGCGTGCGCGATGGTGATGGCGCGCGAGAAGCTCGCGGAGCGCAGCCCGAAGCAGGTCGCCTGGATCCACGCGACCGAGATGCGCAGCGAGCCGACCTCGTTCAGCGGGCGCGATCAGGTGATGCCGCGCGCGACGCTCGACAACGCGAAGTCGCTCTACAAGAAGGCGGGCATCACGAACCCGCGCCAAGAGCTCGACTGCGCCGAGATCTACGTGCCGTTCTCGTGGTTCGAGCCGATGTGGATGGAGGGCATGCTGATCGCCGAGCGCAATCAGGGCTGGAAGATGACCTACGAGGGCGCGACCGCCCTGACAGGCGACTTCCCGGTGAACATGTCCGGCGGCGTGCTGTCGTCGAACCCGATCGGCGCGTCGGGGATGATCCGCTTCGCCGAGAGCGCGCTCCAAGTGCGCGGCATGGCGGGCGCGCATCAGGTGGACGGCGCGAAGAAGGCGCTCGGCCACGCCTACGGCGGCGGCTCGCAGTACTTCAGCACCTGGATCGTGAGCAGCGAGAAACCGTGAAGTCGTTCATTGGGGTCAGAACCCAATGAACAACTTGGAGTAGCGCGTCATGGCAGAGCTCGGATTCTGGAAGTTCGCGGCGGCGGATCCGGGCGCGCTCGCGCTCGTCACGCCCGACGAGCAGCGCTTCACGCGCGGCGAGCTCGCGGGGCGGGGCAATCAGGTCGCGCGCGGGCTCGCGGCGCTCGGGCTCGCGCCGGGCGACGTGGTCGCGGCGGTGGCCCCGAACGGCGTCGAGTTCATCGAGCTGTATCTCGCGTGCTTCCAGACTGGGCTCTACCTGGTGCCGATCAATCACCACTTATCAGGGCCCGAGATCGCCTACATCGTCGACAACTCCGAGGCCAAAGTGTTCGTCGGCAGCGCGCGCTTCGAGAGCGCGATCTCGAAGGCCGCCGGCGAGCTCTCGGTGCCCGCGTCGCATCGCTTCGCGCTGGGCCGGCTCGACGGCTTCCGTCCGTATCACGGGCTGAGCGCGGGCCAATCCACGGCGCCGCCCGAGAAGCGGACCGCCGGCGCGATCATGAACTACACGTCGGGCACGACGGGCCGGCCGAAGGGAGTGCGGCGGCCCCTAACAGGCATGGACCCCGATCTGATCGGCGCGCTCTTCACCGGCTTCCAGCAGATGTTTGGCGTGAAGCCCGAGGACGGAAACGTCCACATCACCGGCTCGCCGCTCTATCACACCGCGGTGCTGATGTTCGGCTCGGCGGCGCTGCACCTCGGGCACACGCTCGTGCTGATGGACAAGTGGACGCCCGAAGAGATGCTGCACCGGATCGCGAAGTACCGCGGGACGACCAGCCACATGGTGCCGACGCAGTTCCATCGCATGCTGCAATTGCCCGCCGACGTGCGCGCGAAGTACGACTGCTCGTCGACGCGCGCGATGGTGCACGCCGCGGCGCCGTGCCCGCCCGACGTGAAGCAGAAGATGCTCGCGTGGTGGGGCGACTCGATCTGGGAGTACTACGCCGCGACCGAGGGCGGCGGCACGATCGTCTCGCCGGCCGAGTGGCGGAAGAAGCCCGGCACCGTCGGCAAGGCGTGGGCGAACGCCGAGATCAAGATCTTCGACGACGACGGCAACGAGTGCGCGACGGGAACGCCCGGCACCGTCTACATGCTGCGCGGCCAGGCCGACTTCGAGTACTTCAAGGACAAGGACAAGACCGACAAGGCGCGCCGCGGCCGCTACTTCACCGTCGGCGACATCGGCTACCTCGACGCCGACGGCTACCTGTTCCTGTGCGACCGCAAGGCCGACATGATCATCAGCGGCGGCGTCAACATCT
>DASTOI010000560.1:0-5598 GCA_035762585.1 Myxococcota bacterium | reverse complement strand
GCCGGTTTTCCTGCGCGGTGCGGAGCGTGAGCCGCAGCGCGCCGGCGGCGCGCGCGTGCGTCTTCGCAGCCTCGAGCAGCGCGACGCTCGCCCGCGTGCCGCGCGCGGCGGGCGTCACGAACAAATCGTTCAGCACGAAGATTCGCCGCATCCCGACCGAGGTGAACGTCGCGTAGAGCAGTGTGAAGCCGACGATCTCGCCGCTCGCGCCGAGCGCGGCGTAGACGACGCACTCGCCGCGCGCCATCCGCTCGCCGAGGTACGCGCGCGCGCCCGCGAGATCGGCGGGCTGCTCGTAGAACTGGCGGTACGCGTCGAGCAACGGCGCCAGCGCATCGAGATCGGGGAGAGAGGCGAGCCGGGTGCGCGGTAGCTCGATCACGTCGGTCACGCCGCCGACTCCCCTAACACATCACCAGCCCGCCGTTCGGCGAGAGCCACTGACCGGTGACGAAGCTGGCTTCGTCGCTCGCGAGGTAGACCGCGGCGTTCGCGATGTCCTCCGGCTGGCCGATGCGCCGCAGCGGCGTCGCGGCGAGCAGCGGCTTCATCGCCGCCTCGGGCACGCGTGCCGCCATCGGCGTGTCGATCACGCCGGGGCAGATCGCGTTGACGCGGATGCCGTGTGGCCCGAATTCGCGCGCAGTCGCGCGCGTGAAGCCCAGCACCGCGCTCTTCGAGGCGCTGTAGTGCGCGACGGCGAGCGCGCTGAGGCCGGCGACGCTGCTCATGTTCACGATCGCGCCGCCGCGCTGCTCGCGCAGCATCCGCCTGACGCCTTCGCGCGTGCACGCGAACACGCCGAACACGTTGACCGCGAGCATCCGCTGGAACGCGGCGTCGCTCATGAACGGAGTCACGAGGCCGCGGTTCTCGATCAGCTTGTCCATGCCGTCGCCCGGCGTCGTGTCGATGCCCGCGTTGTTGACGACGACGTCGATGCGGCCGTAGCTCGCGTCGATCGCGTCGAACGCGCGCACGACGCTCGCGCCGTCCGCGACGTCGCAGAGCAGCGCGCTGTGCTTGCCGGGGCCGAGCAGCGCGAGCGTCTGCTGGGCGGCCGCCTCGCGCACGTCGAGCAGCGCGACACTCGCGCCCTCGCGCGCGAACGCCAGCGCTATCGCGCGGCCGATGCCGGAGCCGGCGCCCGTAATGACTGCGATGCGGCCTTCGAGACGCATTGCGGCTCCTCAGCGGCGGTGACACGGCAAGGCTGGCACGGAAGTCACCGGCAAGTATGAACGTCCCCGTTTTGGTGACTTACCAGCCGCGGGATTGGAGGACGCGTTCGAGCTGGGCGCGCGTGGAGCCGTAGAACTGCTCGAGCGTCTTCACGCGCTTCAAATAGACGTGCGGGTCGTACTCCCAGGTGAAGCCGACCCCGCCGTGCATCTGCAGGGCTTCGCCGCAGACGAGCCGCGCGGCGGGGCCGGACCACGCCTTCGCGACTGCGATCAGATACGCGGCCTGCTCCGGCTGATGCTCGGCGGCGAACGCGGCGCGGTAGACCGCGGCGCGCGTGCTCTCGGTCTGGAGCAGCATGTCGGCGGCGCGGTGTTGCAGCGCCTGGAAGCTCGCGATCGGGACGCCGAACGCCTGGCGCTCCTGCGTGTACGCGAGCGTGATCTCGAGCGCGCGCTCGGAGAGGCCCAACAGCAGCGCGGACGCGCCGAGCGCCGCGAGCCGGTCGACCTCGTCGAGCGCGGCGCGCGCGGCCGCGGCGTCGCACAGCAGCTCGCCGGGCGCATCGAGCGCCAGCTCCGCGAAGCGCTGCGCGTGGTCGATCGTCGGCAGCGCCTTCGCGTTCCAGCCACCCGCTGGCTTCTCGACCAGCGCGAGGCCGTTGGCCGCCTCGACGATCAGCGCGTCCGCTTCCGCGCCGAACGGCACGAAACGCTTCAGCCCCCGCACGCGCCCATTCGTGAAGCTCGCGCTCGGCGCGCTCGGGTCGCCGCTCGCGAGCGATTCGCCGCGCGCGAGCACGACGAGCGCCTCGCCCGCGGAGGCGCGCGCGAGCCACGGCTTCGCGGCGTCCGCGCCGCAGCCCGCGAGCACGCGGATCGCGAGCGCGAGATCGAGGAACGGCCCCGGCAGCGCCACGCGCCCCATCTCTTGGAGCACCGCCGCGAACGCGACCGGTCCGAGCCCGCCCTCGGCCTCGTTCAGCAACAAGCTCGGATAGCCGAGCTCGCCGAGCTGGCGGAACAACGCCTTCGAGTAGCCGCTCGGCTCGCTCTCCATGATCTGGCGATTCGTCGCGAGCGGCGCCTCTTTCTCGAGCAGCTCGCGGGTCGAGCGGGCGAGCAGGGCGCGATCTTCGTCGAGTGCGAACTGCATGTTCGTGCTTCCCTGATTACTGGGTGGGCATGCGCAGCACGCGCTTCGCGATGATGTTGCGCTGGATCTCGCTCGAGCCCGAGTAGATCGTGCCGGCGCGGCTCCAGAGATACTCGTACGCCCAGTTCACGTCCGGCCGCGCCTGGGGGTGCGTGTCGCGCAGCTGCGCTTGCGGACCCAACAAGTCGAGCGCGGTGTCCGTGAGCCGCTTCGCGTACTCGCTCCAGAAGATCTTCTCGATCGACGACTCGGCGCCGGGCGCGTTGCCCGACGCGATGTTCGCGAGGTTGCGCATGCCGTTGCCGCGCATCACTTCGTTCTCGACCACCAAGCGCGCGAGCTTCTCGCGCACGTCGGCGCGCCCGAGCGTGCCGTTCTCGCGCAGGCCGTCCGCGAGGCCGCCGAGATAGCGGTCGTACTCCGCCGGATACGCGAGCGTCGAGCCGCCGCGCTCGTAGCCGAGCAGCGTCATCGCGACTCTCCAGCCCTCGCCGATCTTCCCGACGATGTGCTCGCGGCGCGCGAGCCCACCGTCGAAGAACACCTCGCCGAACTCCGATTCGCCGGTGATCTGGCGAATGCCGCGCATCTCGACGCCCTTCTGCGCGATCGGCATCAGGAAGAACGTGATGCCTCCATAACGATCTTCCATGTCGGTGCGCGCGAGCACGAAGATCCAGTCGGCCCACGGGCCGAACGTCGTCCACACCTTCTGCCCGTAGATCCGGAAGTGCTCGCCGTCGGGCTCCGCGCGAGTTCTCAGGGACGCGAGATCGGAGCCCGAGCCCGGCTCGCTGAAGCCTTGGCACCAAATCTCGGAGCAGTCGAGGATCTTCGGGATGAAGCGTCGGCGCTGCTCCTCGGTGCCGTGATGGATCAGTGCCGGGCAGAGCAGCGAGATGCCGAGGAAGTTCGGGACCTGCGGCGCATCCGCGCGGTAGAGCTCCTCGGTGAAGATCGCTTCCTCGATCGCGGTCGCGCCGCGGCCGCCCCACTCGGGGGGCCAGCCCATCCCGAGGAAGCCCGCGGCGTGCAGCTTCTTCTGCCAGGCGCGGCGCACCTCGACCAGCGAGCTCGCGTCGTGCTTCGGGTCGCGCACCTCTTGGCTCCACGGCCGCTCGAGATTCGCGGCGAGCCAGGCGCGCACTTCGGCGCGGAACTTCTCCTGCTCGGGCGTGAAGCGAAGGTCCATCTCGTCCTCCGGGCGAAGGGAGAATCCTATCGCGCCGTGGGGCTGGCGGCCCCGCTCGGGCGCGGGTTCTCCGCGCGCGTCTGCGAGCGTCCGCCTTTCTACGTGCCGCGCGCGCCGTAATAACCGTACGCGGCAGCGCGTGCGCAAAGCGCCATCAAGTCACGCAGCTCGAGGCACGAAGAGCGCCGCAGCGAGGGGCGCGCGCGGATGAAGATCGGAAGAATTCTGATCGCCGCGGGTTTGATCGACGAGAAGCAGCTCGAGATCGCCCTCGCCGAGCAAGAGAAGACCGGGGCGAAGCTCGGAGCCACGCTCGCCGAGCTCGGCTTCGCCAGCGAGGAGGCGGTCAGCCACGCGCTCGCGAACCAATCCGGCGTCGATCACGTCGACGCGGATCGCGAGGAGCTCGATCCCGCCGCGCTCGCGCTCGTGCCGGAGGCGGTCGCGCGCCGGCTGAACGCGCTGCCGCTGCGGCGCGACGGCAAGGCGCTGCGCGTCGCGATGTCCGACCCCACCGACATCGTCGCGATCGACGAGCTGCAGCGCACCGCGCGCACGTTCGTGCGCGTCGTCTCGACCGGCCATCGCCAGCTGCTGCGCGCGCTCGATCGCGCGTACGGCGGCGCGGGCGGCGGCGCTTCCTCGGCGCTCGAGCTCGCGATCCAGCGCGCGAGCGAGGAAGCCGCTTCCGACGCCGCGGGCGAATCGCGCGGCGCGTTGATCGCGCTCGTCGACGAGCTGCTGACCCTCGCGGTCCGGCGCGGCGCGACGGATCTCCATCTCCAGCCTGATAAGCGCGTGCTGCGCGCGCGCCTGCGCGTCGACGGCGAGCTCACGTCCGGTGCGACGCTCCCGTCGAGCCTGATCGGCCCGATCGTCGCGCGCATCAAGGTGCTCGCCGGCCTCGATCTCTCCGAATCGCGCGTGCCGCAGGACGGCAAGATCCGCTTTCCGTTCGACAAGGACGCGATCGATCTGCGCGTCTCGACGTTCCCCGCCGTGAACGGCGAGAGCGTCGTGATCCGCATCCTCGACAAGAACCGCCAGAGCCTCACGCTCGAGGCGCTCGGGCTCGACGGAGCGAGCCAGCTGACGCTGCGGCGCATGGCGCAGCGGCCGAACGGCCTGATCCTGACCGTCGGGCCGACCGGCTCCGGCAAGTCGACGACGCTGTTCGCGCTGCTGCGCACGCTCGATTCGTCGCGGCGCAAAGTGATTACGCTCGAAGACCCGGTCGAGTACGAGCTGCCGCTCGCGACGCAGTGTCAGGTGAACGAGCGCGCCGGCCTCGACTTCGCGACCGGGCTGCGCTCGATCCTGCGTCACGACCCCGATGTCGTGCTGGTCGGCGAGATGCGCGACACCGAGACCGCCGCGCTCGCGCTGCGCGCCGCGATGACCGGCCACCTCGTGTTCTCGACGCTGCACACGAACGGCGCGCTCGAGACGATCGGTCGTCTCGTCGACATGGAGCTCGATCGCTACGCGATCGCGAGCTGCCTGGTCGGCGTCGCCGCGCAGCGGCTCGTGCGCCGCATCTGCGAGCACTGCGTCGAAGACTGGACGCCGGAGCCCGAGGAGCTCGTCGCGGTCGACATGGCGCCCGAGGCGGGCGGAAAATTCCGTCGCGGCGCGGGCTGCGAGCGCTGTCACGAGAGCGGGCACGCCGGCCGCGAGGCGCTGTTCGAGCTGCTCGAGGTGACGCCCGCGCTGCGCCGCTTGATCTCGCGCGGCGCGCACGCCGACGAGCTCGAGGCGCAGGCGCGCGAGGACGGCTTCGTGCCGTTCCGCGAGCGCGCGCAGCGCTCCGCGCGCGAGGGCCGCATCTCGCTCGACGAAGTCGCGCGCGTGACGGCCGAGAACTAGGAGGCCAACTCAGGATGCGCGAACACCGCACGCCGATGGTCCAGCACACGCAGAGGCCACTGTTCGACTCCGCTCGGCTCCTGCCGCATCGACTCCGCTCGGCTCACGCGAACCCAAGGCTCACGTGGCCTCGCTGCGCGCCGAGCTTGCACCTCCGCCTCGCTGCGCGCGCCGCTTCGCGGCGCTTGCACTAGAAGTGCCGC
>DASTOI010000559.1:0-3193 GCA_035762585.1 Myxococcota bacterium | reverse complement strand
ATCCAAGCTCTTCATCGTCTTCATTGCGGGCGCGAAACGTAGCCAGACCAAACCGCCGAGTGGAGCCACTAACGAGTAAGTTCGCCTCGATGACCGCCAGATCCTCACATGGGCGGTTGGTGGTGGTGAGCAATCGGCTCCCCGTCATCAGCGCGCCGGCGAGTGAAGGTGGGCACTGGAAGCGTGCCCCCGGCGGGCTCGTGTCCGCGCTCGACCCTGCGCTGCGCAGCCGCGGCGGGCGCTGGGTCGGCTGGCCCGGCGGTCGTCTGCGAAACGCCGCATCGCTCAACGAGTACGCGCGCGAAGCCGGCTACCAGCTCACGCCGGTGCAGCTCTCGGCGCGCGAGGTGCGGCGCTTCTACCTGGGCTTTGCGAACGGCACGCTCTGGCCGCTGCTGCACTCGTTCCCGGCCCGCGTCGAGCTCGATCAGGAGGATTGGCTCGCCTACGAGCTCGTGAACCGGCGCTTCGCGAGTGCGATCGCGAACGTCGCGGCGAGCGGGGATTTGGTCTGGATCCACGACTACCAGCTGACGCGCGTCGCGCCGCACCTGCGCCGCGCGGATCCTTCGCTCCGCATCGCGTTCTTTCTGCACGTGCCGTTCCCGCACTTCGACCTGTTCCGCATCCTGCCGTGGGATCGCGAGGTGCTCGCCGGCCTGCTCGCGTGCGACTTGATCGGCTTCCACTGCGCCGGCTACGCGGCGAACTTCCTCGATTGCGCGGAGCGATTGTTAGGGGCGCGCGTCGATCGGGCGGCGGGAAAGATCGAGCACGGCGAGCGCACGGTCACGGTCGGCGTCTACCCGCTCGGGATCGACTTCGCGCGCTTCGCAGAGCTCGCCGAGCAGGCTCCGGAGCGCGCCGCGAACGAGCCGCGCCTCGTGCTGGGCGTCGATCGCCTCGACTACACGAAGGGCCTGCCGCAGAAGCTGCTCGCGTTCGAGCGCCTGCTCGAGCTGCATCCCGAGCACCGCGAGCGCGTCGTACTGCTGCAGATCGCAGAGCCCTCGCGCGACGAGCTGCCCGAGTACCAGCGCGTGAAGCGTCAGGTCGACGAGCTCGTCGGCAGGGTGAACGGCCGCTTCACGACGAGCCGCTGGACGCCGGTCCGCTACCTGCGCCGCTCGGTGCCGCCGCAGGAGCTCAGCGGCCTCTACCGGGACGCGGACGTCGCGCTCGTCGCCCCGCTGCGCGACGGCATGAACCTCGTCGCGAAGGAGTACGTCGCGTGCCAGACGCGCGAGCCCGGCGTGCTGATCCTGTCTCGCCTCGCCGGCGCGGCAGAGACGATGCAGGAGGCGATCCACGTCAATCCGTACGACATCGACGGGGTCGCGCGTGCGCTCGACGAAGCGCTGACGATGGACCTCGCGGAGCGCACCGAGCGCATGCGGGCGCTGCAGCAGCGCGAGCGGCGCCACGACGTGCACGGCTGGGTCGCTCGCTTCCTCGAGAAGGCGAATGCGCCGGTCGCCGGCATGCGCCCGTTCCAGCTGCAGGACTTCGCGGCGTGGCTCGGCGGCGCTGCGGAGGGCCAGCGGCTCGCGCTGTTCCTCGACTTCGACGGCACGCTCGCGGAGATCGTCAGCCACCCGACCGAGGCGCGCATGAGCGAATCGATGCGCAGCGCGCTTGCCGCGTGCGCGTCGCGCAAGGACACCGACATCTGCGTCGTCAGCGGCCGCGCGCTCTCCGACGTGACGTCGTTGATCGACGTGCCGGGCGTGATTCTCGTCGGCAACCACGGGCTCGAGATCGCCGGCGGCCTGCTCGCGCCGTTCTCGCATCCGGATCTTCCGCTCTTTGCTGCGCGGCTGCGCGAGCTCGCGAAGGAGCTCGAGGCCGTCTGTCCGCCGGGCTCTTGGGTCGAGGACAAGGCGGCGTCGCTGACCGTTCACTTCCGGGACTCGGAGCCGGCGAGCCAGCCCGAGATCGCGCAACGCGTGAAGGACATCGCGCGCGACGCGGGATTCCAAGTGCGCGACGCGCTCTGCGCCGTCGAGGTGCGCCCGCCGACCGACTGGGACAAGGGCGACGCCGTGCTGCACGTGCTGCGCTCGCTGCACGGCCGCGCGTGGTCGGAGTCGGTCGAGGCGGTCTACGTCGGCGACGACGAGACCGACGAGGATGCGTTTCGCGCGCTGCAAGGGCTCGGCGTGACGTTCCGCGTCGGTCGGGCCGAGCGGCCGACGCTCGCGAATCACCGCCTGCCGAATCTCGGCGCGGTGGAGACGCTGCTGACGTGGATCGCGGGCCGCTGAGCGAGCTCGCGCCCGGGCCCCTCAAGCCAGCTCTGGGCTCGGTACGGCGCCCAGCGCGGACACGCTCGCGAGATCGCGGGCGAACGTGCGCGCGGCGAGAAAGAAGTGCGCGCCGGCCCATAAGAAGAGCAGGGAGACCCAGCCGAGCGCCCGACCGATGCTGTCGGGATTCGCGGGGCCGCCGAACAGGTCGGACAAGAAGCCGGTGATGAACGGCCCGCCGCCCATCCCGAATAGCGTCAGCAGGGAAGCGATCAATCCAGTCGCGACGCTGCGCATGCGATCGGAAATCATGCCCTGCATCGCCGCGGCGGCCGGAGCGCTGTGCACGAGCGCGAGCAGGCCGGCGAGCGAGTAGAGCGCGATCGCGAACGTGGCGTCGCGCGCGGAGGCTCCGAAGAACAGCGCCGGGCCCGCGACCGCGGAGCAGAGCGCCGGCGCGAGCAGCACCCAGCGGGGGCGCGTCGTCCACGCGCGGTTCGCGAGCACGCCTCCCGCGACCGCGCCGAGCGTCGACGCGAGCGCGACCCACATCAGCGCCGCCGACGCGGTCGCGTTCGACAAGCCGTGTACGCGCTCGAAGAAGACGACCACCCACTGCGCGATCGCGAACACCGCGATGCTGTTGACGACGGTGCCCGCGAGCGCGTGCACGAGCGCGGGCCGGCGCAGCAGCTCCGGAAGGATCTCGCGCGCCGGGACCTGCGCGTGCGTCGTCGCGCCGCGGCCTTCGGACCAGCCGCGCGGCGGCTCCTTCACGATCCACGCGAAGGCGGCTGCGAACACGAGGCCCGCTGCGCCCGCGGCGATGAAGAAGGCTCTCCAGCCGAACGCCTCGAGCACGCCGGCGGAGCCGAACGCGCCGGCCGCGAGCGCCGCCACGGTCGCCCCCATCGAAGCGAGCGCGAGCACGCCGCCGCGCCGCTCGG
>DASTOI010000558.1:0-3570 GCA_035762585.1 Myxococcota bacterium | reverse complement strand
CGCATCATCGCGATCTGATCGACGTGCGGATCGACGTCGAGCGGCGCAGCGCGCATCACCAGCAGGGTCACCGGCGCGTCGTCATTCGCTGCCAGGCGCGCGGCGCGGAGCTCGTCGCCCAGGGCGAGGCCGACGACGTCGCGCTCGCGCTACGCGAAGCGCTCCGGACGTTCCGCCGGGAGGTGAAGCGACTGCGGGAGCGCCGGCGGGACGCGCGCGAGGCGCGCCCCGCGGAGCCGCCGTTGCGCGGTGTCATCGACCGCGTCGAGCGCGCCGCCGGCCACGGCTTCCTGATCACGGAGGCTGGCGAGAGGGTCTACTTTCATCGCAACGCCGTCGGCGGCGGGCTCGACTTCGAGCGCCTCGAAGGAGGCGAGTCGGTCGCGCTGAACTACGAGGCCGGCGAGTCCGGTCTCCAGGCGACCTTCGTGCATCCCGCACGAGCCGGTTGACCGCCGCTTCCGGCGGCGACGAGGGGAGCCCCATGATCGCCGAAATCCGGATCACGCCCGTCAGTGGCGAGGCGTCGTTCCCGCGTCTGATCGCGCAGGTGGTCGACGCGCTCGCAGAGACTCCGCTGCTCTATCAGGTGAACGCGATGGGAACCGCCGTCGAGGGGACGCTCGAGCAAATCCTCGACGCCGTGCCGCGCCTCCACGCGATCGCTCGCAAGCACGCGGAGCGCGTGCTGATCGAGGTCGCGATCGACGACCGGGCGGGCGCGGAGGGCGAGCTGACGAGGAGCCTCGAGCGCGTGAAGCGCCTCGAGGTCGCGACGCCGCTCGAGCGGCTCGTGCACGCGGAGGCTTCGCGCACGCGTTGAACGAGGCCGCGCGAGGCGCAGCAGTACGCTTCGACTTTGCACGCGCCGGTTTGCCCCGCAGCGGCGGAGTGAGTGCGCGGCTGCGCGCCCGCGAGCTGGCACGCTCGATGCTGTACAGACTCCGCGCGTGCGATTCGCGCGAATCGAGGAGGGAAGCAATGCCCATCGGTGACTACTGTCAACGCCCTGCAGCCACGGTGCTCGAGAACGACACCGCTCGCTCCGCCGCCCAGCGCATGAAGCTGTCGGGCGTCGGCTCGCTCGTCGTCGTTCGGGATGGTCGCCCCGTTGGAATCGTGACAGATCGCGATCTGGCGCTCGAGACGATCTGCAATCGGCTCGACGCCGGGGCCGTGCGCGTCGGCGAGCTGGCCTCGCGCTCGCTCGTCACCGTTCACGCGGATGCGCCGGTGCGAGAGGCCGTGCGCCTGATGGGCCGGCGCGGAGTCCGCCGGCTGCCGGTCGTCGACGACAAGGGCGAGATCGTCGGAATCGTCGCCGCGGACGATCTCGCGACGCTCGCGATCGCGGAGCTGAGCGGCCTCGCGGTCGCGATCGGAGCGCAGGCCCCCGCCAGCGACGAGCAGAGGGAGAAGTCATGAGAGCGGCAATCGACCACTACGAACGAGAGGTGGCGACCGTGGGCTCGCAAGCCAGCGTGAGAGAGGCCGCGGACGCGATGCGCGCGTCGGGCGCGGGATCGCTGGTCGTGCTCGACGAGGAGACCCATCCGGTCGGCATCCTCACCGACCGCGATCTGCTGGAGCGCGTGATTGCCGACGGGCGCGATGTCGGCGCGACCCGCGTCTGCGACGTGATGACGCAGCCCCTTCAGGTCGCGAGCCCCGACGACCCCCTCGACCGCGTCGTGGAGGTGATGTCGGCGAACGGCGTGCGGCGCGTACCGATCGTCCGCAACGGAGCGCTCACCGGCATCGTGACTCTGGACGACGCGCTGGCGGCGCTGTCGGACGAGCTGCACGAGCTCACTGCGGGGCGGCGCCGCGCGATCTCGACGGCGGAGCGCGGCGCACGCGCCCGCGAGCTGGCGCGAGAGATCGCGCAGCGAGCGCGCGAGGTCGGCGAGCAGCTCGACGAGCTCGGCGCCGAGGTGAAGAGCACGCTCACCCGCGAGCTCGAGGCGCTCCAGGAGCGGATTCGCTCGCGCCGCGGCTGACCTCGGCGCGCCGCTGCGCGCGTCCCGCAAGGGAGGCGCGCAGCGAGAGCAAAGCGAGCGGAGTCGAACTAACGCGAAGCCGCGCATGCGCTCAGACGTAGCCGCCCTCGCCCGGCTTCTGAGCCGGCGGCTGCCGATCGCCCTCGCCGCGCAGGATCTCCTGGTGCCTTGCGCCGCCGAACATCTGCTTCAGGCGGTCGTCCCACAGGTCGCCGGTCGTTGCGACAAGGTCGATCACGAAGCGCAGCTCCGCGTCGCCGATCTCGCTGCCGAGCAACGTTTCCTCGAACCAGACCGTTTGATGCGCGACGTCGAGCACGAAGCGGCCGAGCATCAGGCCCAAGTTGAGGCGCGCCAGCAGCACCGTCAGATCCGGCGAGGCGGCGACACCGACGTTCGTGATCGCGAAGACGCGCACGACCGGGAGGCCCTTCGGAACCACGCGCGGCGCGACGACCACGCGCACGTCCCGACGCGAAGCACGTAGTCGCCGTCGGCGTCTTGCTCCGGCCGCTGGTTCGCGATGGCGGCGAGCATCGGCTCGATGCGCGCGCGCAGCGCGCGGAGCCGTTCGCGCGCCTCGTGCTCCGCCCACTGACTGCCATGCACGACGTCGAGCGTCGCGTCCAGTTTCTCGGCGAACAGCTCGAGGAGCAGCGCGCGCGCGAGTGAGACGGCTTCCGCGGAGGTGCTCGCGCGGCGCGCCCAAGGCTGCGTCGGGTCCGCCGCGCGCTCGCTCGAAAAGCCCCGCAGCGCCCGCGCGTCCGTCGCGAGCGTCGGAACGCGCGGCGGTCGGCCCGGTACGCGCACGGCGAGCTCTCCCTCGAGCCCACGCGCGATCTCGACGAAGCTCAGTGCCTTGCCGGGCGGGCCGAGCGCGACGAACGACAGCGGCGCGAGCGCCTCCACCTCGCCTTCGAGAAACGCGCGAACGGCCGCCGGCTCCGTCATCGTCCGACTCCCCCCGCGCGCGCCGGCGAGCGGCTCAGCCCGCGAGCTTCCGCAGCGCGGCGGCGTAGTCGATCGGGGTGCAGCGATCCGTCGCGATCTCGATCGCCTGCTCGCGCGGCCACTCGTCGGGGGGCTCGAACTCCGCACGGCTCGGAGCGACGCGCTCGGGCCCCGCATCCGACGGGTCGCCCCCGCGCTCGGCCCGGCGAGCGACGCGTTCGCGCGCCTCGCTCTCCGCGCAGCTCACCTCGACGAGCAGCGCCCGCGCGCCGAGCCGCGCCGCGAATTCGCGCGCCGCGGCGCGCTGCGCGGCGCGCGCGAAGGTCGCATCGAGAATCGCCGCGCGTCCCGAGCGCAGCACGGGCGACGCGCGCTCGAGCAATGCGCGGTACACGCGCTCGGTCATCGCGTCCGCGTACAGCGGCGCGCCCTCGCGCGCGTGCGCGCGGCTCTCGGGCGCGAGGCCGGCGAGCGCCTTGCGCGTGCGGTCGGACGCGATCACGACGCCGCCGCAGACGTCGGCGATCTGCTCCGCCACGGTGCTCTTCCCCGTCCCGACGCTTCCGCACAGGACGAAGAGCGGCGCGATTGCGCTCTCTCGTAACAAGTCGCGCGCCAA
>DASTOI010000557.1:0-4075 GCA_035762585.1 Myxococcota bacterium | reverse complement strand
CTGCTCGCCGCGGCGCTCGCGCTCGGCAACTCGCTCGAGCAGGTAGGAGAGGCCTATTACGACGGCCTCTGGATGCTGCTGCCGTTCACGATGCAGATGACGCTGATCATCGTGCTGAGCGCGACGCTCGCGCTGACGCCGTTCTTCCGCCGGGCGATCGGCGCGCTCGCGCGCGTGCCGCGCAACGCGGCGCAGGTCGTCGCGCTGTCGGTCGGGATCACGGCGCTGGTCTCCTACTTCTATTGGGGTCTCGGCATCGTGCTCGGTCCGATCGTCGCGGTGAGCTTCGCGCGCGAAGCCGAGCAGCGCGGCATCGCGGTCGATTTTCTGTTCCTGCTCGCGACCAACTGGGGCGCGCACGCGGTCTGGCAGTACGGCCTCTCGTCGAGCGCGGCGCTGATCGTCGCCACGGCCGGCCACCCGCTCGAGAGCGCGATCGGCGTGATTCCGCTCGCGACGACGATCGGATCGCCCGCCGCGATCGCTCAGGTCGCGCTCTACACCGCCGCGGTGATCGCGGCGGGCTGCGCGTTCATGCCGAAGACGGTGCGTCCGATCTCGCAGTTCCCCGGCACCGCGAAGCTCGCCGAGCCGGTGCTCGGCGATCCAGCGCCGGGCGCCACGTTCGCGGAGCGCTTCGAGCGCAGCTCGTTCGCGAGCCTCGTGCTCTGCGCGGCGCTCGCGACGTGGCTCTGGCTCCACTTCGTCGTGAGAGGCGGCAGCCTCGAGTTCAACTCGTTGAACGCCGTCTTGTTATTGCTCTGCCTCGCGCTGCACCGCAACGTGGCCCGCTTCGCGCGCGCGCTCGAGCGCTCCGTCACGACCGGCTGGCCCGTGATCGTGCTCTACCACCTGTATGCCGGCGTCGCCGGCTTGATCCAGCACACGAGCCTCGGGCCCGAGCTGGCCGGCTTCGTCGCGAGTGTCTCGACGCCGCTCACGTTTCCGCTGCTCACCGCCGCGAGCGGCACGCTCTTCTCGGTGTTCATCCCGTCGAGCGGCGGGCAGTGGGCGATCCAGGGCTTCGTCACCAGCGAGGCGGCGCGCGAGGTCGGCGTCTCGGTGCAGCGCGGGCTGCTCTCGCTCGGCGTCGGCGATCACATGGGCAACCTCGCGTCGCCGTTCTGGTATCTGGTCGTCGCCGGGATCGCGGGCGTCGATTTCCGCAGCTTCTACGGGTACGGGCTCGCGTACGCGGGGCTCTGGTTCGTGCTGGGAACGCTCGTGTTCACGTTCCTGCCTTGTTAGGAAGATCGCACGCTCACAGTCCGAAGCTGCCGTCGCGCCCGATGCGCGCGGCGCCGGCGCGCGTGAAGACGGTGTCCTGCACGGACGCATGCTGGGTCACGGTGAGCGCGTCGCGCAGCCGGCGCTGGAGCGGCGACGCGTCGCGCAGTGCGCTGCCGCCGCCGGCGCGGTAGCACGCGCTCGCCACCTCCGCGCACGCGTTCACCACCCACGCGACTCCGGCGATGTAGTGCGTCGCGCGCTCGGCCCCGACGGGGCCCAGCTGCGCTTCGCTCCAGAACTCCTGTACGCGCGCGTTCAAGAGCGCGCGCGCCGCCTCGAAATCGAGCGCGCTGCGGCCGAGCGCGTGCTGGAAGAGCGGCGAGTCGCCGAGCGAGGACGGCGCGTAGAGCCGGCGCTTGCCGCCGCGCGCGAGCGCCTCGAGATCGGCGAGCGCGCCGCGCGCGATCCCGAGCGCGACGCTGCCGATGTGGAGCGAGAACTGCACGAGCGGGGCTGCGAACAGCGGCCCCGAGACGTTCGGCACGCCGCCGAACAGCACGAAGCTCTGCTCGTGCGGAACGAGCTGCTCGGCGAGCACGATGTCGTGGCTGCCCGTCCCGCGCATCCCTAACACACGCCAGTCGTCGGCGATCTCCCACTGCGCCGCGGGCAGCGCGACGCAGCGCAGCTCGGGCGCACCCGGCAGCGCGCCCGGACGCGGTGCTCCGTTCTCCATCACGACGCAGTTGCCGAACAGCCAGTCCGCGTGCTGGCAGCCGCTCGCAAAGCCCCAGCGCCCGCGCGCGCGCAGCCCGGCGTCGCCGAAGTCCGCCGTGCCCTCGGGCGCGAACGCGCCCGCGCAGATCACGTCCGGGCCGGCCTGATAGATGCGCTCGAAGGTCGCCTTCGGCAGCAGCGAGAAGAGCTGCGCCGTCTCGCAGCCGATCATCGCGGTCCAGCCCACCGCGCCATCGGCGGCCGCGAGCTCTTCGAGCACGAGCGCGCTCGTCGGGAAGTCGGCTTCGTCTCCGCCGTAGGCGTGCGGCACCAACATGCGAAACACGCCGGCGCGCTTCAGGCTCGCGACGAGATCGAGCGGCAGCCGCCGCGCCGCCTCGATCTCCGGCGCGCGCCGCGCGATCTCCGGGGCGAGATCGCGGATGGCGTCGAGGACGCGCGCGCTCATCGCGGGTGGCTCAGCCGAGCGCCTTCAGCGCCGCGCCGATCAGTGCGCCGAGCAGCAGCGCGAGCTGCGCGAGCGCGCCGATCGCGAAGCCGGCGCTGCGTTTCGCGGCCTCCGCGACGTAGCCGCGGAAGTAGAGCGCGCGACCGACCACGAACAGGAGCCCGAGCCCGGCCGCGATCTCTGCGCTCACGGTCGACGCGAAGATCCAGATCGCCGGGACGAACACGATCAGCTGCTCGAGCGTGTTCTGGTGCGCGCGGAACGTGCGCTCGAAGGTCGGATGCCCCGCGATCGCGGGCGCCGGCACGTTGAACCTTCCGCGCGCGCGTCCGACCAGCAGGCCGAACGCGAAGTACTCGATCAGCGCGAGCGCGATCACGACGTCGACGAGCGCAGTGGCGTCCACCGGAACCTCCGAGTTGTCAGGGATGTCGCCGCGTCAGCCGACGCTGCGCGCGAGCTCCGCGTAGCGGTCGAGCAGCGGCAGCACGTCTTCCTGCTTCGCTGGAGGCAGGCCGAACACGCAGCGCGTGACGGCGGCATCGCGCGCCCGCGCGAGCAGGTCGGCCTGCGGCGGCGCCGCGAAGATCGAGATCTCGAACTTCTCAGGATCGCGGCCCGCGGCGCGCACACGCTCGCGCACCTCCGGGATGCGCTCCACGATCTCGTCGCGCCCGAAGATCGGCATCCAGCCGTCGCCATAATCGATCGCGCGCTCCACCGCCTTCGGGAAGCCGCCGCCGACGTGGATCGGCGGATGGGGCTTCTGCAGCGGCTTCGGCCAGGTCATCACCGGCGCGAACTCGACGAACTTGCCGTGGAACTCGGGCTTCGACTTCGTCCACAGCTCCTTCATCGCGAGCACGCGCTCGCGCATCAGCGAGAGCCGCGTCTTGAAGGCGGTGCCGTGGTTGGCCATCTCCTCGGCGTTCCAGCCGGCGCCGATCCCGAACAGGAAGCGCCCGTTCGAGACGCGATCGAGCGTCGCGACGCTCTTCGCGGTCTGCAGCGGATCGCGCTGCACGACGAGGCAGATGCCGGTCGCGAGCTTGATGCGCGTCGTTGCGGCGGCGGCGGCCGCGAGCGCGACGAACGGCTCGTACACGTCGTAATACATCTTCGGCAGCTCGGGCCCGCCCGGCCACGGCGACTTCCGCTCGACCGGGATGTGCGTGTGCTCGGGGAACCAGAGCGACTCGAAGCCGCGGGCCTCCGCCTCGCGCGCGAGCTCCGCGGGCTGGATCGAGTAGTCGGTCGGGAACATCGTGAGGCCGTAGTGCATGGCGCCATCATGCCACGGCGCATGGAGCGCGCTGAAATTTCCGAGCGCAGCCTCTCGACGCCCGATGACGACGAGCCGTCGCCGAGCGTCTTCAGATCGGCGCGCGGTCTCGGCGCCGGATCGCGACCGTCGCCGCACGCGGACGGCCGCCGCTCGGGCCGTCCGGCCAGCTCGAGACGGCCTTCGGGTTGGCGGGATCGTTGCGCTCGCTCGCGGGCTCGCCGGGGTGCTGGATGTTCACGAACAGCGTGCGCTTGTCGGGCGTCCAGATCACGCCCGTCACCTCGCAACCCGAGGGCCCGGTCAGGAAGCGTCGAATCTCGCCGCTCTCGACGTCCGCGCACAGCATCTGGTTGTTCCCGATGTTTGCGTAATCA
>DASTOI010000556.1:0-10271 GCA_035762585.1 Myxococcota bacterium | reverse complement strand
ATCCACGTGCCCGAGCCGGGGGCCTTCGTGCTGGTCTCACTGGCGTTGCTCGGATGGGCCTGTCTCCGCGCGCGCCGCTCTCGACGGACCGACTGAAACTCACTCGAACCCGCGCGGCGACGCGAAGTCGCGCTCAGACGGAGGAACGACGATGACGGAAGCACTCGGATCGGGGATGACGGCGGACACGTTCGGGTGGGACACCGTGTACGCGATTCACTATGCGGACGTGAACGCCGCGATCGTGAAAGTCTGGCCGGCGAATCCGCTGCACGTGACGCAGGCGCAGGGCCCCGTCTCGATCGACGGGGACTTCGCGCCCTGGCGCGTCGTCCTCGGTGGCAGCGGACATCTGTTGCATGTCGAGACGCCCGTTCCCGTGCTCGCCTACGACGGCGGATCCGGCGGGGTCATGTACGACGCGACGGTCGAGATCGAGGTCGAGCTCGAGTTCGTCCCGCAGCCGGCGAACACACGCGTGCGGAAGCGCGGCGGCGGGAAGTGGATGGATCTCCGTGTGAAGGCGCCCGCCGCGAACGCGGCCGTGTCCGTTCTCGACGTCACGTACGCCGGTGCCCAGCCGAGCGACCTCGACAAGGCCGTCATTCACGATCTGTTTCGCCAGTGGTTCAACGACGCCGGCAATCTTCAGAGCTTCAACACCGTCTTCGCCTCGGTGAACCTCAACGCGAAGGCCGAGCACGATGCCTTCCAGTGGCTCGCGCCGACGACCGTCAGCTACGCGGTCGCGGAGGAGGCAGCGCTGCCCGACGGCGTGTTCGCCGTGCTGTGCATGACGGAGAACCGCTCCGCGACCGGGCTCGCGCATCAGGTCTCGGCGGCGGCGATTCCGCTGGGCCAGCGCTCCGCGTTCCTGATCTCCCGCGAGCGCTACCTGCGAAAGCTGCTGCTGCCCGGCGTTGCGCTGATGTTCGAAGCGCCGACCGGCAGCGACCCGGCCGCGAAGTGGCCCGAGGATTACTTCGAGATCTCCGACGGCGGCGCCTCGCTGACCAACACGCGCCGGATCTGCGTGCCGCAGCTCGAGATCGAGCCGAACAACGTGCGCGAGGCGACGATCGACTCGGGCGATTACGTGGTGCGCTTCGAAGACACGCAGCTCGCCATCGACATCACGAGCATGCGCCACGGCTATCGCGCTGGGCTCAATTTCCTGCGCGTCGCGCACACGATCCGCACGACGGCCACCGCGACGCTGGTCGGTGATCAGAAGTTCGCGTTGTCGCCGGGCGACGGACGCCAATCGATCGTCGTCACCAAGGATCCCGTCGCCGAGTGGGTGGAGATCGGAGTCGTCGGCGCCACCTTGCTGCTCGTAGTCGGCGGACTCGCCGTGGGCGCCTACCGCACGTGGCGTGCGGGGCAGGCAGTCGTCGAGGCGAACCAGATGATTCAGAGCGGCGAGCTCGCGGCGAACGCGGCGCTCCCGGTCGGGGAGGCCGCCATCGACGAGGCGGCTGGCGCACAGGCCGCACTGGGCGTCTGCATGGGCCGAGTTGCCGGCGCCGGGAGCTTCCTGCGCGGCACGTGGTCCGCCTATCGCGCGACGGCGGCGGCCGGTCTCTCCACCGCCGGAGCCGCGGTCATCAGCATTCTCAAGATGCTCGAGTTCGCCGCGAACGTGGACTCGCAGCATTTCCTGCCCGACTTCGACGAGTTCGCGGCGGCGGCGATGGCGCCGGTGCAATGGCCGCAAGCGCAGTCGGAGTTCACCGTACGGGCGGTCGCGTTCAACGGATCGCTCCAGGCGGCCGGCGATCCCGGCTTCGCGGACTGAGGCATTCACCATGCAGGCTCTGCAAACGCCCCTTCCGCGCCGCTCGCAGCTCGCGATGGCGGTGCGCAGCCAATGGCTGAACGGCCCGCTGCTCGACTCCGCACAGCTCGCGGACACGTACGGCTGGGACACGGTGTTCGCGATCGGCCTGGCCGACGTGAATCGCGCCATCGTGAAGAGCGGGGCGACGCCGTCCGGCTTCGAGATCGAGCGCGCCTCGGGCGCCATGCGCGTGCGCATCTCGGGCACGTTCGCGCCCTGGCAGATCGTGCCCGGGGGCGACGGCCAGAACCTGCACATGGCGATCCCGATCCCGTGCCTCCGCTACGACGATGGCGCGGAGCTGAAGGAATTCGACGACCTGCTCGCGCTCGCGGAAGTCCGCCTCGCGCTGCTGCCGCAGTCGGACGGATCGAACGCGGACGGCAGCACATGGATGGATCTGCGCATCGCGACGGGCGCGCCTGCCGCCGGCGAGAACGGAGCTCTCACGGGGAACAAGCCCGTCTATCTGCTCGAGCTCGAGTTCAACGGCAAAGTGCAGCCGGAGGGCTTCGAGCAGGCCTTCATCGAGCAGCTGCTGCGCGAGTGGCTCGTCGATCCCGAGAACCTGCGCGAGTTCAACCACGTGTTCGCCTCGGTGAGCTTGAACGCGCGCGCGGCGACGGGCGCGTTCCAGTGGCTGATGCCGACACACGTCAGCTACGCGGTGATCGATCGCGGCTCGCTCGAGGCGAGCGTCTTCGCCCTGCTGTGCATGACGGAGGGGCGCAGCGCCGACGGGCTGGCGCATCAGGTTTCGCCGTTCGCGATTCCCGACGGCCACCGCTTCGGGCTGTTGATCTCGCGCGAGCGCTTTCTCGCGAAGCTCCTGCTGCCCGGTATCGGCCTGATGTTCAGCGGGCCCGTGCATCCGGTGAAGGGCAAATCCTGGCCGCAGGACTACTTCACGATCGACGAGAAGGACTCCACGATCACGAATCTCGCGGACATCCAGATCGACAAGTTCCAGGTCGAGGAGAAGGGCGAGAGCTACGTCGCGGATCTCGGCAAGGGAAATCTGCGGGTTCGCCTCCACGAGGCGTATCTCGAGACGCAGATGCTGGGCCTGCACCATCCACTGAATCACTTCCTCTCGTGGCTTCACGTCCACCACACGATCACCACACGTTCCACCGCACGGCTCACCGACCAGATCTTCGATCTCCTGCCCGGCGGCGGGATGCATCAAGCGGTGGTCACGAAGGACAAGACTGCCGAGTGGGTCGAGATCGGGGTGCTCAGCGCGATGCTCGTCGGCATGACCGCGTGGGCCGCAGCGCGCGGCATCGGCCGCGCCGCGCAGAGCGTTCAGTCGGCGGGCGAGACGACCGCGGTGATCGTCAGCGAGGCCGTCGTCGACACGGCGCCCACCGCGGAGCAGGCCGCGCTCATCACGCGCGAGGGCGCCGCGGTCGCCCTGACGGGACTGCGCGGCGGGGTCGTGCAGGCGAACCAGTTCCTCGAGGGCTGGCAGGTGGCGAACCGCGCCGCGCTGCTCGCGAAAGTGACGGGGATCGGTCTCGGCGTCGCGCAGATCCTCGAGAAGTGCAGCGACGTGCATTTCCAGAAGTCGCTGCCGAAGTTCGCCGAGTTCGCCGCGAGCATGATGGCTCCGGTGAAGTGGCCCGGGCAGCAGGCGGAGTACGTGGTCGACCAGATCGCGTTCAACGGCTCCTTCCAAGTCGCCGGCAGCCCCGGCTTCGCGGACTAGGCGATGACGTTCCAGCTGCTCGCGCCGGGGCCGAAGCTCGCGAACACTCATGGCTGGGACACGGTCTCCGCGCTGCGCGTGTCGGAGTTGAACCGCGCGATTCGCGAAGCGCGCAGCTCGCCGCCGGGCTTCTCTCAGGCCGTCGACGGCTGCGACGGCGAGCTGTCCGGCGAGTTCGGCGATTGGCAGATCGACGCGGGCGGAGACGGGCGCCTCGTTCACCTCTCGATTCCGCTCCGCAACCTGCGCGCGCGTTACGGCGGCGACTCGTGGAGCGGGGACGGCGTCGCGACCGTGGAGGTGCAGCTGCACTTCCTCCCGCATGGCCCGCTCCAGGCGAACGGCGAGTCGCAGGCGCTGCGGCTCGTGCTGCGCACGTCGCCGCCGAAGCGCGACCTGCCGATCGCGAACGTGGTCGACGTGGAGCTTCGGGGCGGCGCGGAGGCAAGCTTCGCGATCTCCGCGCTCGTAAAGCTCGGCCTGCGCGAGTGGCTGTGCGCGAATCTCGATTCGTTCACGCACGTGTTCGCGACGGTGAGCCTGAGCCGTGCGGCCGCACAGGGCGACTTCCAGTGGCTCGAGCCGACCTACGCGACCTACGCGTTCCTCGCGCAGCCGAATCCCGAGGACAGCGTGTTCGCGATCCTGTGCCGAACCGGCGGGCGGCCGGCCGACGGCTTGATCGAGCAGGTGTCGCCCTACGCGATCCCGGACGGCTCGCACGTCGGATATCTGCTCGCGCCGGAGCGCATCGTCGAGGACATGCTCGCGCCCGGCCTGCCGGTGGCGCTGCCCGGGCTCGCGGCCCGCGACGTGGAGGTCGACGCCGGCAAGCTGCAGGTGCGCGTCGAGCGCACCGTGCAGCTCGCGAAGTTCGAGCACGACGGGCGCACGCTCCACCCGAAGCTCGAGCGCCTCGAGGCGTCGCTCCGCGATCGCGAGCTCGTGATGTCGAGCACGACGAGCGTGGAAGTCGGGGCCGGGATCGAGAGCGTCTGCGAGAGCACGACCTTCTACCACATCGGCCTCGTCACCAAGCAGGGCGGCACGCAGACCCTCGGCTACCGCGAGTCGCGCAAGGCGATCAGTCACGACTGGATTCGCAAGACGACAGGCGCCGTGGTCCTCGAGTGGATGCTCACGATCGGCGGCCTGATCGCGGGAATCGTCGGGTTCTGGAGTGGCGCCGGCATCGTGATCGCCGCGGTCTTGTTGGGGGGCGTGATCACGATGAAGGTGGTCGAGGCGGTGCACACCGACGACGCGCCGTCGATCGACCTGCTCGTCACGCGGGCGACCGGCGCCGTGGCGTGGACCGGAGGCGAAGGCTTCCGTTTGACCGCCGCGGAGCTGAACGGCGCGCTCCAGCTCGGCGGGGAGTTCGCCGCGAAGCAGGGGCCGCGATGAACTTGTTGGGTTGGGACCTCGTCTCGGTCTGCTCGTTCGAGCGCCTGAACCGTGCGCTCGCGGCCGGCGCCGGCCGATTGCTCACGACCTTCTCGTTCGCCCACGGCCGCGTGCACGCCAGCGGGCGCTTCGGCGCGTGGCGCGTCGTGCCCGGCGGATCGGGCGCCTTCCTCGACGTCGAGCTGCCGATCGCGCAAGCCATCGTCACTGGCCTCTCAGGCTCGAGCGAACCGCGCGCGATCACGGGCGTCGCCGTGGTCGTTCAAATCGCTCTGAAGCTTCTGCCCGCGGCGGACGGGAAGGGACGCGAGCTGCGCTTCGACGTCGGGGAGACCGCCCTGAACGGGAAGGGCATCTCGGTTCACACGGTCGCGGATCCGGCGGGCCGGCTCTCCGAAATGGATCGCGCGCTGGTCGGCGATCTCGTCGCCGCGTGCCTCGCGGCAAATGCGGAACGCGTTGCCTTCGTTTTTGCACGCGTCGGCGGCCTCGCTTCGAGTGCGCCCTGGGTCGCGGCCGAGAGCACGGACTGGTGTCACTTCGAGCCCGTGGGCGGCGAGCCCGTGCTCGCGCTGCTGGGCTGCACGGAGGGCCGCGACGCCGCGAGGCTCGAGCGCGCGATCGACCCGGCGGCACTGGCTGGGTCGCCAGCCGGCATGCTCGCGCTCTCGCAGCCGCTGCTCGTCGAGCGCGCGATCCTCCCGCATCTCGCCGGCTCGTGGTTCTCGGACATGAAACTCGTGAGGAACGCGGCGGGCGAGATCGTGAGCACGCGCGCGAAGCGGCTACCGGAGCAGCGCTCGGGGCCGTTCGTGGCGTCGCCCGTGATCGATCGCGTCCAATTCCGCTTGGCCGGCGACGCGCTCGACAGTGTCTGTCAGGGCCACGCCGACCTGCCGCTCGGCGCCCGCTTCGACTTCCGCGTGGCGACGCACAACCCGTTCGCCTTCGACCCGGCGCGCAGGGCGGCGCAGTTCAAAGCCGATCCATCCCCGCGCGTGGAACACACGACGCGCCTGCCCGGGATCCTGGATCCCTTGGTCGGCTGGCTGGTGCGGCTCATCCTTTCGCTCTTCACGCAACAGATTGGCTCCTCGCTCGCGAGCGTCGCGAGCTCGGTGCAGTCGTTGGTCTCGCCGCCGGTGGAGATGGTCGGCTGGGTGGGTGTCGATTTCGCCGTCACGGAGGCGTCGCTCCACGGCGACCTCGTCCTCATCGACCGGCGCCCGGCATGACGTCGATCAAGGGCCGTACGACTGGCCTATGGTGGCAGCCTCGCAGGGCCGCCATTTGGGACGCACGCAGGATTCCACGCGGGCATTCGATCGCCTCACGCCGCGCCAGCGCGAGGTGCTCGACCTCGTCGCGCGCGGGCTCACGAACGCCGAGATCTGCGATGTCCTCGGCATCTCGCGCGCCACGGTCAAGACGCACGTGGCGGCGATCCTCGAGCTGCTCGAAGTCTCCAACCGCACCGAAGCCGCGGCGGCATACGCGGTGATCGCACCGGAGGTCGCGCCGCGCATCGAGCCGCCGCTCCAACGGCCCAGCATCGCGGTGCTTCCGTTCTCGGAGCAGCGCGCGAGCGACGACAGCGAGGAGCTTCTCGCGAGCGGCGTGGCCGAGGACGTGGCGACGATGCTGTCGCGCACGCCCGGCTTCGTCGTGATCTCCCGCCACACCACCGCATTGCTCGCGGAGGAGGCCACGCGCGATCCGCGCGCGCTCGGCCGCGACCTCTGCGCGCGGTATCTGGTGCTCGGCGCCGTGCGCCGCGCCGGCGAGCGGGTGCGCGTCTCCGCGCGGCTCGTGCTGGCGGAGGACGGCCGGCAGCTCTGGGGAAGCCACTGGGAGCGACCGCTCAGTGAGCTGTTCGACGTGCAGGACGAGCTGGTCGCCGGCATCGTCGGCGAGCTCGAGCCCGAGCTGATGCACGCCGAGGGCGAGCGCGTCGAGCGGCTCGCGCCGCCCGCGCTGGGCGCGTGGGAGCTGTACCAGCGCGCGCTGCTCGAGTTCTACTTCCGCGGGCTCTCGCGCGAGCGCGCGGGCGCGGCCGAGGGCATGTTGCGGCGCGCACTGGAGATCGACGCTCACTATCCGTACGCGCACGCGCTGCTGAGCACCGTGGTGGCGCATCGCGTCGCGTTCGGTTGGAGCAACGACTGGAAGCGCGACTCTGCGGCCGCTCGCGCCGCGGCCCAGCGTGCGCTCGAGCTCGCGCCTGGCGATCCGCTCGTCCTCCAGCACTGCGGCACCACGCTCTCGCTCGTCGACGACCCAGCGAAGGCGATCCCGCTGCTCGAGCACGCGCTCGAGCTCGACCCCAACAACGCCCAAGCCTGGGCGGGCCTCGGGCTCTACCTCGCGCGCACCGGCAGCGCCGATCTCGGCGAGGAGCGGATCCTGCGCGCGTTTCGGCTCTCGCCGCGCGATCCGCGGCAATACCTGTGGTGGGGGTACCTCTCGATCGCCTCGCTGCGGCGGGGCGCCTTCGCGCAGGCACTCGAGCGCGTGCGGAAATCCGTCGCCTGCTTCGACGCCAACGCGATGGCGTGGGCGTCGATCGCGATGCTCGAAGCTCTCGCCGGCGAGCTCGCCGAGGCGCGGCGCGCGCGCGACCGCTGTCTCGCGATCCAGCCGGGCTTCCGCTTCTCGGGCATGGCGGCGTTCATGACGGCGCACGCTCCCGAGCAATCAGGTCGTCCCGTCAGCTGGCAGGACGTCCTGATGCGGCTCGATGCGGCGGCGTAGCCGGCTCGCGCTCGCTGCCGCGCTCTGCGTGGCCGGCGGCTGCAGCGACGGGCCGCCGCGCGAAGTCGCTTCCGTGTGCGAAGCGGACAAGGCGTTCGGCAAGGTCCGCGTGCAGGGCTTCCTCGACTGCATGGCGGAGTACGACTGGGAGCATGGCGTGATCCCAGCCGGCTGGGCGTCCGACGCCAACCCGCAGCCGCGCCTCTCGGGCCCGATGATGGACCACCGCGGCTACACGGTTCACCAACGCGTGCGCGTGCACTACTCGCCTGACGTCGTCCGCTGGATGACGGAGATGCGCGAAGCGGAGCGAACGAAGCGCGCGGTCAAGCCCATCGCCGTGGGCTCGGAGATCGTGAAGGCGATGTACGTGGACGACCCGTCGCACGAAAAGGCGGGCGAGCTCGACGGGCTCGTCTACATGAAGCGGACCGACGAGGCCTCGCGCGACGGTTGGTTCTGGGGGATTTGGTTTCGCAAACACAGCCCCACGTTTCCGAAGCCCTTCTACGGATTCGCCGGCGCCGAGCACGGCTTCACGTTCTGCCTGACTTGTCACGCCTCGACGGACAACGATCAGCTCACCTTCGCGCACGCGGGAAATCTGTTAGGAGACGAGACCGTCTCGTACACGCTGTTCGAGGACGAGATCCCGTTCCCGAAGCGCGACGTGGGCACGGGGCTCGGCCCGCACGGAAGCTTCGCGATCGCAGGGCTGGGGTTCGAGGCTCCGCCCGCTCGCGAGGTCGATGACGGCATCGCATATCTCCCGCTCCGAATCGGGGGCCTGTTCCCACTGAAGGATCCACAGCACAACTGGATTCCGGGCGTCACGCTCAACGACTTCGTTGCGCCCGCTGCGGGTCCGAATCCCTCGCCACACATTTCCAGCGACGCATGCCAGTACTGTCACGACGTGGCGCTGCTCCAGAACGGGCGCGTTCCGGCGATGATGCGCATCGACGCGGACGCAGCGGGCGATCTCCGCGGCAAGCAATACAACCTCTCGCCGTTCGGCGAGTGGAACGCGTCGCTGATGGCGATGGCCGCCCGCGATCCGGTGTTCCTCGCGCAGCTCGAGTACGAGACGCAGCGCTTTCCCGAGGATGCGGAGCGGATCGCGGACACGTGTCTCGGCTGCCACGCGCCGCTCGGCGCGCGCGAGCTGAAGCGGCAAGGGGGCACGGGAGCGAGCCTCTCGCTCGCGCACCTCTACGAAGAGCCGGGCGGCGCGCACGCTGGGCCCGCCGCGCTCGCGCGCGACGGCGTCACATGTGTGGCTTGTCATCGCATGTCGCCGGAAGGCCTCGGAACCGACGCGAGCTTCAACGCCGGCTTCTCGCTCGAGGAGGAGCCGGTGATCTACGGCCCCTTCGCGAATCCCAAGCTCCACGCGATGCAGCACGCGCTCGGGCTCGAACCGCGCGAGGGAGCGCACCTGCGCGACAGCGGGTTGTGCGGCTCGTGCCACGTCGTGATGCCGAAGGTGCTGGGCGAGGGGAAGCCTTGGTCGCAGGCGCGCGAGGCGCACGAGCAGACGACGTACGTCGAGTGGCGAAACAGCACGTTCGGGAAGTCGGGGCGCGGCGAAGACACTTGTCAGGGATGCCACATGGCCGGCGACTTCCGATCGCCCGAGACCGGGCAATCGCAGGACGCGCTGCATTTCCGGATCGCCAACGTGCAAGGCCCTGGCTTCCCCCATCAACCGAACCGGGCGAGCGACGAGCTGCTCGCGCTCGAAGAGCGCGCCTATCGCCGGCACACGCTCACCGGAATCAATCTCTTCACGACCGAGCTGTTCTGTCAGTCGGGCTCGCTCCGCTGGAAGCGCGGCGACCTCGGCGTCCCGCTCGGCAACCAGTTCGAGCGCGTGAAGCTCTCGAGCCTCGAGTCGCTGCGGCTCGCGCGGGAGCGAACGGCGCAGCTCGCGATCGCCCCGCTGCGCTTCGACGGCGGAGCGCTCGTCGCCGACGTGACGGTCACGAGCCTCGCGGGCCACAAGCTGCCGACGGGGGTCCACTTCCGGCGCGCGTTTCTCGATTTCCGCGTGATGAAGGGCGAGCAGATCGTCTGGCGATCGGGGGCAACCAACGAGCTCGGGGAGCTTCTCGACCGCGATGGCCGGGTGCTCGAGAGCGAGCACGCGAAGCGGGCGGAGCAGCTCCAGCCGGATCACCGCGAGATCGCCGCGCCCGAGGAAGTGCAGATCTACGAGGAGCGCTATGTCGCGCCGAACGGCGAGCTCACGACGAGTTTTCTCTCCCTCGCGAAGAAAGTGAAAGACAACCGCATCCTCCCGAATGGCTGGAACGCGGACTCCGAGGACGTGCGGAAGTACGAGATGGCGCCAGTCGGGGTCGCGGATCCGGAGTCGGGGCGGGACGTCGTGACTTACCGCGTGCCCGCCGCAGCCGTGAGCGGCGCGACGCACGTCGAAGCGCGGCTCACTTATCAGGCTCTCCCGCCTTATTACGTGCGCGAGCGAAGCGACGGACAGGGCAACGAGGCGCGCAAGCTGAAAGCGCTGCTGGAGGGCGTGAGCTTCCAGGGCCTCGCCAC
>DASTOI010000555.1:0-4938 GCA_035762585.1 Myxococcota bacterium | reverse complement strand
CGCGCCGGCGAGCCAATCGACGCGCGTCGGCTCGCTCGGCACGGGAAAGATCGAGACGCGCTTCGACGCGAGCGCGGCGCTGACGAAGCCGAGGCGCAGCCCGCCCTCCACCTCGGCCAGCAGCGACGGGAAGCGGAACGCCGTGACGTGCGTGTCGGCGACGCCGCCGTCGCCGTGGATGTAGCTGCCGGCGATTCCGACCGACGGGTGATCGCGCAGGAAGTCGAGCAGCACGCGAACGGAGCCGCGTGACGGGAACGCGTCGGAGTTGAGCAAGTAGAAGTGCTCGGGCCGCTCGGCCTTCGCGTAGTCCGAGTACACGCCCGCGTTCACGCCGTACGCGAAGCCGCCGTTGCGCGGCGTCTCGATCACGCGGACGCGCGGCGACCAGCCCCGCTTCTCGACCTCCGCGGCGATCCGCGCGAACGATCCGTCCTCCGAGTGATTGTCGACGACGATCACGCCGAAGTCGCCCTCGCCCTCCATCGACGCGAGGAACGCCGCGAGCGAGTCGAGCGTCATGTCCGCGGTCTTGTAGTTGATGAGGACCGTGAGGAGCTTCATCGGCGGCGCGCTCAGGCCGGGTCCAGACGAACGCGTGCGACGCCCGTCGCGATGCGGCGCGCCTGCTTCTTGCCCCACGCAATCCAGCGCCGCTCGTACTGAAAGGTCGAGAGATGGGCCGCCGCGAACAGCAGCACGAAGCCGAGCGGCCGCTTGAGGAGATAGAGCTCGACCTTCCCGCCCGAACCGAGCCAACCGACGCGAAGCACGGGATGAAACACATAGAGCGCGTACGAGATGTCGGCGCAGTACTTGAGCACGCGGCTGGTCAGCAGCCGCGGCGCGGGGCCGGGACGCCAGAGCGTCGAGGCGACCATCGCCGCGCTCGCATACGGCCGGAGATACATGAGAGGCCCGCCGAGCTGATGGCTGCACGCGAACAGCAAGAGCACCCATGCGAGCGGGTGTACGCGGGCGA
Organism: Myxococcota bacterium; assembly: GCA_035762585.1. Taxonomy (GTDB): domain Bacteria; phylum Myxococcota_A; class UBA9160; order UBA9160; family UBA6930; genus VGRF01. The sequence continues at coordinate 3,956 of DASTOI010000555.1, read as the reverse complement.
TCGCGCCGCGCACGGCCGCGCCGGCGGGGGCCGCGTGAATCAACGCCACGGTCGCGCCGGCGAGGATCTCGTCGACGCGCAGATGCGTCTTGATCGAGCCATACGCACCGACGGAGACACGCGCCGCCGTCACGACCAGCGCGAGCGCGGGCAGCAGCCAGAGGCTGCGCGGGCCCGCGAGCGCGACCAGCAACGCGACGAACAGATAGAAGTGGACCTCGATGCACAGGCTCCAGAGCGGAGACGTGAGCTCACTCAGCAGCCCGTGCTGGTAGTTCATCACGAATCCGTAATAGGCGGCATAGTCGGCGAGCGGGCGCCCTTCGATCGTGAGCGCGATGAGGAAGAATGCGTAGGCGAGCGGCAGGATTCGACACGCGCGGCGGATCAGGAAGCTCCGGACGTTGTCGTGCAGCAGCGCCCGCGTGATCAGAAAGCCGGACAACGCGAAGAAGATCGCCATCCCGAAAGGCCCGGCTGCTGCATTCAGCTGCCACGCCTTCGGCCCGAGCGGAAGCAAGTGACAAGCGAGCACGCTCAGGATGCTGATGCCTCGCCAGCCATCGAGAACGTCCAGCCGGTCGCCCTCGTCCAGCATGCCCGGGCGACTCACGGCTCGCTCGCGACGGCCGCGAGACCGCGCGTCTCGCGCTCGAGCGCCGCGACGGCGCGGCGCTTCCCGGTGAGCAGCGCGCGGCGGTGGTAGCGCCTCAGGTATTGGCGGAAGGCCGCGTCCGGGTAGCGCGGCGCCCCCGCGAGCGCGCTCCTCAGCCAGCCCCAGAACATCGCGAGCCCGCCGATCACGTAGGGAGGCTCGGCAAATCGATAGAGCGCGCTTGCCGCCATGAAGACGGCCCCGGTCCCCATGAAGTACTGCCCGGCGCCGTGCCGCATCCGCCCGACCAGGATGTTCTGCTGACTCGAACCCATCGGGCGTAGATGGACGAAGCGCAGCTCCGGATCATCCCAGCTGCAGGCGATCCAGCCGTTCATGCGGCAGCGGTGACAGTCGATACCGTCCCACATCACCGCCCGCACGAAGCCGCCGATCTCGAGGAAGCGGTCCACCCGATAGAACTTGCTCGCGCCGATCGAGGTTTCGTCGCCATGTCGCTCGCTCACGAGCTCGCCGCCGCGCTGGACGTACGCCTTGCCGCTGCACGTCGCGATCCTCGGATCGGCCTCCATTCGCGCCATCAGCCGTTCGAAGTAACGAGGCGGCAGGCGCAAGTCGAGATCGAGCTTGCACAGATAGTCGTAGTCGCCGGGCTTCACCGTGTCCCAGCCGGCATAGAAGGCCTCGATGACTCCGGGACCGACTGACCGCCGGCCGCGGTCCTTGCGAGACACGACCGTGATCCAGGTGTGGCGCTTCGCGTACTCGGCGAGGATGGCCGGCGTCTCGTCGGAGGAGCCGTCGTCGACGATCACCCAGCGCGCCGGCCGAATCGATTGCGCGATCACCGAGTCGAGCGTTTGGCGCATGAACGCCGCTTCGTTGCGGCAGGGCGAGATCAATACGTACCTGCGGCGTTCCATTTGCACCTTCTCGCGCGTTCGACGGAGCGCGCCGCCGCTCGACTCCGGGCACATCGGAGCGCCGCAGCGGGCGCTGGAGGCTGGCGCGTCGCGCCTCTCCCGCTCGATAGAGTGGCCGAAGCCCATCCCCAGGGCACGCGTTGAAGGCCCGCGATGTCCGACCTGACCGAGACGATCGCGCTGATCGGGTTCCTTCCCGTCGTGCTTCTCGTCATGGGCCGGTGGCGGAGTCCAGCCGCCGCGATCGGGCTCGTGTTCGCCGCCGTGCTGTTCTTGCCGCCGGCCATGCGCTTCGACCTGCCCGGCCTTCCACCCCTCGGGAAGGCGAGCCTTCCCTATCTGTATGTGCTGCTCGGCGCGGTGCTCTGGCTGCCCCGCCGGCTCTCGCTCGCGCGCCCGGGACGGGGCCTCGATTGGCTCTTCATCGTGATGCTCGCCGCGGGCCTCGGCACCGCGCTGACGAATCGCGACGGCCTCACGGTCGGGATCGTCGCCGGCAACAAGCTGACGCCGTGGGACGCGATCTCGATGGGCGGCACGGTGGTGCTCGAGATGTGGCTCCCGTTCGTGCTGGGTCGGGCGTTCGTTCGCAGCGAGCGTGAGCTCACTCAGCTCCTCGTCGCGTTCGTCGTCAGCGGGCTCGTCTATTCCGTCTTGTGTCTCTTCGAGATCCGCATGAGCCCCCAGCTCCACAACATGGTGTACGGCGGGCACGCGTCCCCGTTCTGGGCCACGCGGCGGCTCGGCGGCTATCGGCCGACCGTCTTCATGAGCAACGGCCTCGCGGTGGGCACGTTCATGGTCTGCTCGTTCCTGGCCGCGGTCACGCTGGCTCGCGTGAGGCGAGTGATCCCGAGGTACGCCGCGCGTGTGGCGCCCTATCTCGGCGTCATCCTCGTGTTGGTGAAGAGCACGGCCGCGATCCTCTACGGGCTGATGTTCGCGCCGCTGCTGTACGCCGCGCGCCATCGACTCGTCGTCGGGGTGCTCGCCGCCCTGATGACCGTCATTCTCACGTACCCGATTCTGCGCACGAGCGGCGTGTTTCCGACCGACGGCCTCGTCTCCGCTGCAGAGCTGCTGAGTGACGAGCGCGCCGAGTCACTCGAGTTTCGCTTCGCGAACGAAGACATCATCCTCACGCGTGCGCTCGCGAGGCCCTGGTTCGGTTGGGGCGCGCATGGGCGTCACATGGTGTTCGACGAGGTCACCGGAGAGGACATCTCCACCGTCGACGGCTATTGGATTCTGATGTTCGCGACGCGAGGCGTGTTCGCGTGGCTCGCATTCTTCTCACTCGCGATCCTCCCGGTCGCACTCGCCGCGCGCCGGCTCCGGCGTATATCCTCCGAGCACGGGCGGCTGCTGCTACTCGGGCTCGCCGCGATCTCGGTGACCTACACACTCGACTTGTTGCCCAACGGACTCTTCTCGAACCTTCCGCTGTTCCTTTCCGGAGCGCTCGTCGCATCCTCACGAGCGCTCGCCGAGGAGACACCCTCCGCCGGCACGGGCGCTCCGCCCGCGGGCGAGACTCGTGACGCGCGTCAGAACGGCAGCCGCCGCGTCCGCGACTTGCTGAGAAACCGCGCTGCGCGGTCGTCCCGCGCTTGAGCGACGCTCCGCCGGACCGGCGCGATTCAGCCGGCGCCTGCGCTTGCCGATGGTTCTGCTCGTGAACGGCTTCTCCCGTGTTTCCGGGCGCGTCCATCGACGCGAAAGCCGGCTCGACATTGAATCCAGCGCCGTCAACCGCGACGATCCCGACTCGAGGCAATCGGACGTCCGACAGGGGTTCTCTCGATGGTGAGCAGTCTCTTCTCCGAGGCGACGTTCTCGCGGCTCGAGGCGCTCGCGAAGGCGAACGCCGAGATCTATCGAACGAACTCGCCGTTCCCGCACATCGCGATCGACGACTTCCTGCCGGCGGACGCGCTCGACGGCGCGTTGGCCGAGTTTCCGAACGCGACGGACATCCCCTGGATCCGCTTCGACAATCCGGAGGAGAAGAAGCTCGCCTTCAACGAGATCGAGCGCCTTCCGGCGGCGCTGCGCGACGTCTTTTACTTCATGAACTCGGCGCCCGTTCTTCGGTTCTTGGAGGAGCTCACTGGGATCGAAGACCTGCTACCGGATCCGTACTACGTCGGCGGCGGACTGCATAACATTCGCCGCGGCGGTCATCTCGGCGTCCATGTCGACTTCAATCGATACAAGCGCTTCGGAATTGATCGGCGCCTGAACATGCTGGTCTATCTGAACCGCAACTGGGACGAGTCCTACGGCGGACACTTGGAGCTGTGGGACCGCGGCATGGAGTCATGTGTCAAGCGCATCGCTCCGATCTTCAACCGCTGCGTGGTCTTCAGCACGACCGAGACGTCCTACCACGGACATCCCGAGCCGCTCACGTGTCC
>DASTOI010000554.1:0-8066 GCA_035762585.1 Myxococcota bacterium | reverse complement strand
CGCGGCCGCCGCCTCACAGGGGACGGCCGCGGCCCCGCCCTGAGCTGAGGGATGGCGACCCAAACGCCAGCGTGAGGCCGAGAGATACCGACGCGGCTCGCCGGCTTGACGTGGGCGCCTGCCGCTCGCCTGCCGGAGGGTCGGCTCGCCGCAGCGCCACCAAAAGCTTTGGCCGACAGCGGCGCGCGCAGGGTTAGAATGCGTCCCCCGAAGCCGCCTCCTGGCACTCACCGCCGCGGCTTCAGGAGACGACGCGGCCTTGGGCAGACGCTTCATCGTGTGCGACGGCGCGCATCTCGCGCGCGAGTGGGCGCAGATTCTTCCGGACTCGGAGGCCGTGCTCTGCTTCGTGCCTCGCGAGGACGAGCTGCGCGTGCGGCCGCCGGGCTTCCGCTCGCTCGGCAATCCGTTCACGCCGGAGGGCCTCCGGCGCCTCGGCGCCGCCGAGGGCGACGAGTTCGCGGTGATCGCGGACGACCCGATCTGGCTGCGCAACGCGGTCGCGGTGATCGGCACCTCGCTGCCCACGGTCCCGATCCTGGTCTGCTCCGATCACCTCCAGGCGGACGAGCTGCCGCTGCACCTGTGCATCCGGCTGACCGGCCTGCGCGCCGGCATCCGCAACGACATCGACCGCGAGTTCGCGCACCTCGGCAACCTGCACCGCGTCGCGCAGATCCAGCGCCTGTTCGTGCAGCGCGAGAAGATCGCGATCCTGCTGCAGCCCGACCCGGACCCCGACGGCATCGCGTGCGGCTTCGCGCTGCGCGCCCTGTTGGGCCGGAAGTCGCCGACCGCACCGCTCGTCTCGTTCGGCGAGGCGAAGCGGCCCGAGAACGTCGCGATGATTCAGGCGCTCGGCGTCGAGGTGCGCACGATCGAGCCCGACCAGCTCGACGAGTACGACGGCGTCGCGCTGGTGGACGTCCAGCCGACCGTGTTCGGCGATCCGATCCCCGATCGGCTCGTGCACGTCGACCTCGTGATCGACCATCACCCGGAGCGCACCGGCTGGGACGCGACGATTCGCGACATCCGCACGCAATACGGCGCGACCTCGACGATCCTGACCGAGTACCTCGCCGCGGCCGGGCTCGAGATTCGGCCGCGGCTCGCGACGGCGCTGCTCTACGGGATCAAGAGCGATACCCAGCTGCTCGGCCGCGACACCGCGGCGAACGATCTCGATGCGTTCGCGACCGTGCACGCGTTCCACAGCCCGGCGTTGTTACGGCGGATCGAGCGCCCCGCGCTTCCGCTCGACGGCCTGCGCGCGCTCGGCCGCGCGCTCGCGACGACGCGCGTCGAGGAGGGCATCCATCTGCTCGCGCTCGGGCGCGTGCGCGAGGACGTGATTCCGCAGGTCGCGGACCTCGGCCTGCAGGCCGAGGGCGCCGAGTGGTCGATCGCGGCGGGCATCGTCGGCAGCGATCTCGTGTTCTCGGTTCGCAACGTCGGCTACGTGCGCGCGGCCGGCGAAGTCGTGCGCGCGGTGGTCGAGGGGTTGGGAATCGGCGGCGGACATCGCTCGATGGCGAAGGGCATCATCCCGGTGAAGGCGTTCCGCGCGAAGTACAAGCGCGCCGACAACGCGACGATCCGCCGCGCGCTGCACGACGCGTTCGTGCGCGCGATCCACGACGAGAGTTGACCGCGCGGTCGGCGCGCCGGTGTCGGAGCACGAGATGGCGCGCCCACTTCTCTCCAACGAACAGCTCGCCGCGGCGTTGCGGGATCTGACGGGCTGGGAGCTCCGCGCGGGCAAGCTCCACCGCGAGCTCGCGTTCGCGGATTTCTCGGAGGCGTTCGCGTTCATGACGCGCGTCGCGCTCGCGGCCGAGAAGCTCGACCACCATCCGGACTGGTCGAACGTCTGGAACCGGGTCGTGATCGATCTCTCGACGCACGACTCGGGCGGCATCACGCAGCGCGACCTCGAGCTCGCGAAGAAGATCGAGAGCGCGGCGCGAGCGACGTGAGCAGGCTGAGTCAAACGCGCCAGTCGCCCGCGCGAGCGACCCACACGCAGCCGCGCCAAGACGCATTCCCGTCGTAGTCGGCGGTGAAGTCGCGCGCTGCATCGCGCCGGAGGCGCAAGCGCGCCATCACGGCTCGCGACCTGAGGTTGTCAGGCGCCGTGTAGGACACGACCTCGCGAAGCAGCGCGCGAGAGAAGACATCGTGCAGCGCCGCGCGGGCCGCTTCCGTGGCGAAGCCGTTCCCCCAAGCGTCGCGGGCCAGGCGCCAGCCGATCTCGAAATGCGGCCCGAGCGGGTGGTTCGCGGGCGATGGCATCACGCCCGCGTAGCCGACGAACCCAGCATCGCGCTGCTCGATCAGCCAACGGCAGAAGCCCAGTCGTTCGAACGCCGCCACGTACCGATCGAGCTTTGCGTCGCTGGCAGCGCGGGAGATCGGGCCGCCGTAGTCGCGCATCACTTCTTCGTCTGCGTGCATCGCCGCGAGCGCGTCGCGGTCGGCCTCGCACCAGACACGCAGCCGCAAACGCGATGTCTGGATCACAGAGGGCGCCCCGATCGGCGTTTACCGACTCACGCCAGCGTGAGCATCGCGTGAGCGCCGCGCGTGCGCGTCGGGATGTCGATCCCGACCGGACAGCTGCCGAGGCACGGCGCGGAGCAGCCGGTGCAGACGTCTGCCCGCTTCTCGAGCTGCGCGTAGAGGCGCATCGCTTCCTTCTCGTCGCCGTAGTCCTCGAAGTACATGCGGTGACGCAGCACGTCCGGGATCGAGAGAACCTCGGGACAGTGCGAGAGGCAGGCTCCGCAGTGCGGCGCGCAATACGTGCCGACGATCTGGCGGTCGTACTCGCCGAGCAGCGCGAGATCTTCCGGCGTCGCGCTCCCGCCCGACGCCTGCAGGTACTCGTCGACGTGCTGGAACTCGAAGAACGAGATCACCGCGGCCGAGACGTCGGGGTTCGAGAGCACCCAGCGCAGCGCCGCTTGGCTGTACGCGGGCGCCTGCTCGCGGAAGCCGGCGAGTCCGTTGTGCTTCGCGCCCTTCAGCGTCTTCATCGCGATCACGCCCATGTTCTGATCGCGCCGCGCGCGCGCGATGAGCTCGCCGAGCCGAGGCCAGATGCCGTGGTGGTAGGCGAGCATCATCACGTCGAAGCGGCCCGACGCGATCGCCTGCTCGCCGACGGCCATTAGGTTGGGCGTGTGCGACGAGAAGCCGAGGAAGCGCGCCTTGCCCGCGGCGCGCAGGCGGTCGAACGCCTCGTGCATGTTCGGATCCATCAAGCGCGGGAGCTCGTCGCACGCGTGGACGTGCACGAGATCGACGGTATCGGTCCCGAGCCGGCGCAGGCTGTCCTCGACCGCGCGCTCGTAGTCGGCGACCGACGTGCCGGCGCCGAGATGCCCGTACGGCGTGCAGAACTTCGTCGCGAGGAACACGCGATCGCGCATGCCGCGAATCGCCCGCCCCACGGCCTCCTCGCTGCCTGCCGCCGAGTAGTCCGGCGCGGTGTCGACGTAGGTGACGCCGCGATCGAGCGCGAGCCGCACGATGTCGGCGCCCTTCTCGTCCTTGATGCGACCGGAGCCGAGCACGACGTCCGACACGTTCCAGCCGGTGCGGCCGAGCGTGCGGAAGGCCTGCACGCGCGCGTTCTTCCACGCGTCCGGGTAGCTCGGGTGCGTCGTCTCGACCTTCGCGCCGCTGATGCCTTCGCTGACCGCGCCCCAGCCCTTCGTGCCGGTGCCGAGCCCGAACAGCGCCCGCAGCGCCGCGGCGCCGCTCGCGAGCGCGGTCGCGCCCAGCAGCGCGCCGCCGGTGACGACGTGGCGCCGCAGCGCGTTCGGCTGGCTCTGCTTCGCGCCGAAGCGCGCCGCGATCACGGCAGCCCAGAGCGCGAGCAGGCACGCGCCCAGCCAGAACACCGCGGAGATCGCATTCTCTCCCTGATAACCGAGCGCGCGGAACAACCGCTCGATCACTCCGCCGAGCGGAAACGCGCGCCAGTCGAGACCAATCGGGAGCAGATAGAGCAGCCCACCGGCGACGAAGTAGCCGAAGGCGGCGACCGCCAGCGTCCAGAGCCCGAGCTTCACGGCCTTGCGCATCGCGCCCTCCGATCGAGCGCGCAGGATAGGTGCGCCCGAGACGTCGCAAGTGCGGCGCGGCGGCGCCTCAGCTCTTCGCCAGCGCGGCCGCCGACTCGATTTCGCGTTCGCTCTGGACGTCGAGCGCGAGCACGACCTCGCTCGCGCTCGCGGCAATCGCTCTCGCGCGCTCGAGCGCGGGCGCCGCCGCGTCCGAGCTCGCGAGCAGCACGATGCGCGCGGCGACGCGCGCTTCCGCGCACGCTGCGAGATACGGCGCGGCGTCCGCGCTGATGGGCAGCATCACGCCGACGCCGAGCTGCGCCGCGCGGCGCAACGCTGCCGGCGCGATCGCGGCCATCCAGAGCGGCGGGCCGCCCGGGCGAGCGGGCTTCGGGTGAACGCTCACGCCCTCGCACGCGAAGTGCTTGCCACGAAACGTCACCGGTGCGTCGCTGAACGCGGCGCGCAGAATCGCGAGCGCCTCGGCGAAGCGTTCGGCTCGCTCGCCCTCGTCGAGGCCGAAGCCCCCGAACGGCGTCTCGACCGCACCGAGGCCGACTCCCAGCTCGAGCCTTCCGCCCGACAGCGCATCGATCGTCGCCGCGGACTCCGCGACGCGCAGCGGATGATGGAGCGGCAGCGGCAGCGCGGCGGTCGCGATCCGAACGCGCGACGTCGCCGCGCCGAATGCCGCGCACAGGCTGAGCGCATCGGGCACGCCGCCGCGCGCGTCGAAGCGCTCCGCGACGCCGACCCACGCGAGCCCGTGCTCCTCGGCTCGCCGCGCGAGCGCGACGCAGCCCGCGAGCGACTCCGGCCGCGCGTCGCCCGGAGAGATGCGCACGCCGAAGATCGGCGGCGCGCCGCCGGACGCGTCGCGAACGCCCTCATCCACTTCGTGATCCGCTCGCCGCACGCCGATACTCTCGCTCAGCGCGCGCCGCGCAGCCTCGGAGCTCGATCGTTGCCTGCGACCCTGCGCATTCCGGCCACGCTCACCGCGCTCGAGCTCGAAGACGGCGGCGGGCGCTGCGGCCTCGCGGCTCGCTTCGCACCGCAGCTGCTCCGTCATGGCCCGCAGCCGCTGCACGACTTCCTCGACCTGAGCGCGCCGCTCACGCTCGACTCGGCGCGCGGCCTCGCGCAGCTGACGCGCCTGCTGCGCGCAGCCAGGCTCGCCGCGCGCGGTCCGGTCGCGCGCTGGCTCGGCGACCCGGCGAGCGCGCTCCTAGCCGCGTCCGCAGCGATCGGGCGGAGGCTCGTGCTCACGGTCGCGCCGCGCTCGTGCGTCCGCTTCACGGCGTGGACCGACGACGGCGTCCACGCGCTCGACTTCGTCTCCGTCGTCTTCGCAGACGCGGGCGGCTTCTCGGTGCGCCGCGTCGGCCTCCTGCCCGCCGCCTATTTCCCGCGCGAGGCGGTGCTTCGCCACGAGACGTCGACGCGCGCTTGGCTCGACGTGATCAATATCGAGCCCCGCTGACGCGCGACGAGATCTCGACTCCGCACTCTCCGGGGGCGGCTTCCATTCGTGCCACGGCGGCTGCGGATCGAGCGGCGCGAGCTCTCGCCCGGCGAGCGCTGGGTGATCGGCCGGAATGCGTGTCGCGCGGTAGACCGCAAATGGACGCTCACTCGCCTGCGGCTGCGGGAGGCTGCCATCGGCGTTGCGGACGTCGCCCGAGAACGGGTTGCGGTACTCCCAGACGACTCTTCCGTCGCGCGTGACCTCGATGAAGCGCCCCCCGCCGCCCTCGCAGATCAGCGTGTTGCCGTTCGCGAGCCGCTGCGCGCCCGAGATGAACGGCGAATACAGCTCGGTCGGCTCTTCGGCTTTGTACTGCCACGTGAGAGCCGAAGGACCGAACGCGCCGGTCTCCTCGAGCGCGTAGCGCCCGCTCGGCTCGAGCGGCGGCGTCCACTCGTCGACCGACGACCAGGCGCCTTCCGGGCGATCGCGTCCGTTGTTGAATACGAGCAGGTTGCCGGCGCCGGGCCAACCGTCGGGAATCCAGCGCACGTCGTGCTGATAGAACAGTCGCTTCGCGTGCTTCGCGCCGTCGCCGCGGCCGTATGCGGAGGGGTTGCCCCAGCGATAGAGCAGATCACCGCCGCGTCCCGCCTTGCCGCCCCGAGATCCAGCGGCCTCCGCGCTGCTCGTGCTGTGATCGATGATCCAGATCTCGCCGAGCACCGGGGAGCTGAGCGCGATTTGGTCGAGGCGCGGGTGGTAGGCGACGGTGTTCACGTGAAGGAAGTCCGAGCGCAGATCCGCCGGTTTCGCGTCGGCTTGCACGTAGCCGAGCGCCTTCAACTGCTCGAGCTGCGCGGCGTCGACGGGAGCGCCGCCTGCATCGGCGTTCAGATCGATCCGCTCGGGTCGCGTCGCCGGCTCGGCGAAGCTCGGCGCCTCGGGGTCGAGGTCCTGAACGAGGTGATCCCAGAGGTGCCACTCCCAGACGATTCGCGCGCCGCGCGGCCGCACCGGCTCGATCTCGAGCACGTAGTCGACGAAGAGTCCGCGCTCGGGAAGCCAGTCGCCACGCCGCCCCGCCGCTCGCGCCTCCGCAGGTGACTTCACTTCCCAGCCGAGCAGCAGCACGTGGCCGTTCGGAAGCACGGTCACGTCGTGGTGATGAATGCGCTGAGCGTCGGAGAGCTTCCACTCCCAGACGACGCGGCCGTCCCAGTCGATCTCCTGGAGAATCCCGCCGACGCCGCCCACCTTGAACGAGAGCGCCTCGGGGTCTCGCGCGCCGCGCAGCAGATTTCCATTCGGCAGCAGCTCGCTGTCGCCGCCGGGCCCGTACGGCGTCTTCCACACGTGCACGACGCGGCCCTCGTTGTCGACGAGGTAAGCCGTGTCCGACAGGCTCTGATTGAAGAGGACGTAGCCATCGGCCACGCCGGGCTCGCGGGTGATTAGGCCGCGCGGAAGCAGTGGCGGCGGCACGAAGAAGTCGCCGCCGCCAGGCGACGCCGCGGCCGGCGCGTTCGCGGCGGCCGGCGCCGCCGGAGCGGCCGGGGCCTTCGCCGCGTCGTCCTGCTCGCGACAAGCCACGGCCGCAGCGACCACGAGCAGAGCGAGCTGCAGCCGGCGCATGACTCCTCCCTTCGCACGAGTCGTCGGCGCGCATCACGCGCAGCGCCGCCACCACTTTGCAACTGGAATTTGCGAGAGGCGCCGCCGAAGCGCGCCGGAGCTCGCCCGTCGCGGCGCTTGCGGCGATATGCTGGCTCGCCTGGGAGAAGCGCGATGGCTTCGCTGGATCTACCGAGCATCGCCGCGCTGAGAGAACGGGTCGGTACGAAGCTCGGCACGTCGGATTGGGTCGAGATCACGCAGCGCCGCATCGATTTGTTTGCCGAGGCGACCGGCGATCACCAGTGGATCCACGTCGACCCCGAGCGCGCGCGGCGCGAGTCGCCGTTCGGCACGACGATCGCGCACGGCCATCTCACGCTGTCGCTGGCGCCGATGCTGCTCGCGCAGATCGTCGAGGTGCAGGGCGTGCGACTGATCGTCAACCCGGGCGTCGAGCACATCCGGCTGCGCGCGCCGGTGCGCTGTGGAGACAAGGTGAGGTTGCACGCGACGCTGAAGGACTTGCGCGACGTGCCCGGCGGCGGCGTGCGCGCGACGATCTCGGCGAGCTTCGAGATCGAGGGGCAGAAGAAGCCGGCGGCGTTCGGGGACATGTTGCTGGTTTATTACGGGGACCCGGCGGGCGGGGCAGAAGCAGACGACTGAGCTTTCGGGTGGTTCGCGCTCTCGATCGTGACGCCGCCGCGCGGTCCGGCGGGGGCTCGCCTCCGCTCACCCGCATGACCGCGATGGATCCTGCCGTGCGCCGTTCGAGGATTTTGGCGCGCTGCGCTTGGAGCGTGCGCGCGGTCACGCCTGGGGCTTCGCTCCGCGACCCCCGCCTGCCCGCGCGGCTCCTTGCTTTTCCGTCAGCGGCGCGTGGCAGGGGGGAGGGAGGGTGACGCGGC
>DASTOI010000553.1:0-3563 GCA_035762585.1 Myxococcota bacterium | reverse complement strand
CGAACGCAGCGTTCGACCTCGTGTTCTGTCGCGCGGCCGTCCACCACTTCGCCGAGCCCGACGCGCAGGTGCGCGAGATGGCGCGCGTCTGCCGGCCGGGCGGGCGCGTCGTGCTATTGGACATGATCGCGCCGAGCGCAGGCGTGCGAGCGAAGCTCGATGCGCTGCACGTCGAGATCGATCCGTCGCACACGCACTGCCTGCTCGAAGAAGAGCTCGCCGCGCTGCTCGAGCGCTCGACGGGCGCGCGCGTCGCGACGCGGCGTAGCCGCTCGGCGCCGCTCTCGTTCGAGGTGTTCGAGCACCAGAGCGCGACCGCGCGCCCCGAGGTGCTGGAGCGCGTGCGCCGCGAGCTCCGCGGGGAGGCGCTCGGCGCGGGCAGCGCGAGCGGGTTCGAGCCAGTGCTCCTCGATGGCGCGCTCCACGTCCACCTGACGAGCGCCGTCGTGAGCGCCACGTTGCCCGCTGCGCGGTGAATCGTCCCGCGGATTGGACTTACCTCACGCGACGATCAGCCAGCGCTGTTAGGGCTGGCCCACCGCGATTCGCCCCGCTCTGCACTCCTCCCTCCTCGCCGAGGGATCACCCTCGGCGAGGACCGCTCGATGAGCGAGAGCCATGCCCTCTGCGACTCAGTCCTCAGGCTCCGGGCAGAGCTCCTGATCGGGATTGCTGCAGAACCCACCCTCCTCGGTGAACGTCTGGTTGCCGAACGAGCCGTTGGGACGTCTCTCGATCGCGCCCACCTCGACCTTCACTGGCGTGTTCGCGGGAAGAGACGCGAGGTAGTCCGGCGGAACCGTGACGTTGTAGACCGGTCCGTTGCTCGGAACTCGGACCGTGAACGTGAAGGGCTCGAGCGCCTCGTCCTCCGGTTCCATCACGACCTCGTAGCCGACGATGTCCTCCTCGGCCGCGAACGTGAAACCCTGGGGCAACGTCGTGCACTCACCCAGATCGCTGCCGTACGCCCACGAGATCATGCTGCCGTCGAAGCTCACGCCCGACGGCGCGGCCGGGATGTTGTGAGTGAAGTCGGTGGTGCCGCTCAACGTCTCGCCACCGTCCAGCTTGACCGTGAATCGGTACGCACCCGCTGCGAACCGATCCAGGAATTCGGGAAGCGTGAGGACTTCCTCGTCTTCCTCTTCCGCGAGGCCGGCTTCGCAGACTGGCTCCTCGCTCTCGAAGAAGCCTTCGGTCAGGGTCTGCTGGCGCAGCTGATTGCTGGCTCGACCCTGGAAGAGCTTGCGCCCCTGCGGGTTGTGGATCTTGGCTTCGCGCCAGCCCTCCGCATCGAACAGCGCGTGGAACCCGATGTCCCCGTCGCTGGCGTTGATCTCGATGAGCGCCCTGCACTCGTCGAGATCGCCGCAGGGCTCGTCGGCAACCGCGAGGGTGGCGCCGCCGACTGAGAGCAGCGTCGAGCTACCGGCAGCCACCAGGACTTTGCTCAAGTCGCGCGTCTGGAACATTTGCTCGTCTCCTGGAACGGTCACCTCGCCTCCGAACCGACCCTCCGGCCGAAGACCGGCGACCAGGCGACCCGACGGATGTGCAAACCGCAGTCCCGGCCGAATCGGCCCGGCCCTCGACGGAGGAGTCCACCGACGAGACGCGCCTGCCGAAATCGGCAGCGGCCGCGCCGATTCCGGCAGTCGGAGAATGGGCTCGCCTGCGCCTCTCGCTACGACGGCCGCGCTGCGTACTTGAGGACGCGGACCTTCTCCATCGTGACGAGCCCTTCGCCCACCATCTCGTCGAGGATCTCCGTCAGCCGCGCCATGCGATCCTCGGAGTCGACGATCTCGATCACGACGGGGAGGTCCTCGGGGAGGCGAAGGATCTTCGCCGTGTGGAGGATGCTGTGAGCGCCGAAGCCGGCGACGCCGTGGAAGACCGTGGCGCCGGCGAACTGCTCCTTGCGGAGCCGCTCGAGCAGCGCCGGCGCGAGCGAGCGGTGCTGCCATTTGTCGCTCTCGCCGATGAAGACTCGCACGAGGCGCTTGCTGCGCGAAGTCGAGCTGCCAGCGGCCGGCCTCCGCGTCCGCGAGCGCGCGCTCCAGCTGCTCGGTGCTGCGATACAGCAAGTCGAAGCGCGCGCCGCGGATCGTCAGCCACGCGCCGCCGTTCACCCACGCGCCCCACCCGTGGAAGCCGGCGACGACCGGCGCGCCCGAGTCGTCGTGCCGCGCGCAGATCTCGCTCAGCGTCTCGAGCGAGAACGGCGCGCGCTCCGCGTAGATGACGCCCACGTCGACGTCCGATGCGGCGTTCGCGCGGCCGCGCGCGTGCGAGCCGCCGAGCGCGAGCGCGATCACGCCGGGCGTCGGCGCGAGCTCCGCGATCAGCCGCGCGAGCGTCTCGCGCTGCGCGCGCGAGAGCGATTCTGGAAGCGACGCGAGAGGGGGACGGCGCACGAGCCGCAGCGTACCCCGTCCGCTGCGGCCCGGCGTCTCCTACCTAATACTTGAGCTCGACGCTCGCATAGAACCACTGGATGTCGCCCGGCAGCAGGCGCCCCGCCTCGAGGTGCGCGCCGCCGAGCTCGAGCGTGACGCTCTTGTGCAGCGCGATCGTCGCGACCAGATCGAGCTCGGTGCCGATCGTGCGCGCGCCGCCGGAAGGCGTCGCGACGTAGCCGAACGACTTGCGGTTGAATGCGCCGGTGCCGCCGTAGCGCGCGTCGTCTGCGTCCATCAGCGAGAAGTAGTGGACGAACGCATTCAGCTGGACCTTCTCGTGCGGCGCGAGGCGCAGCTGCACGAACAGGTTCTTCAGGTTCTGGAACGCGAGCTGATCGGCGAAGCCGTAATACAAGTGGTTCGTCGGCAGCAGGTTGAAGAACGTGTGGTGCTCGCCGTCGGCGGGATCGCCGTCGCCCGACGCGAAGTTGATCCCGAGCCGCAGCCACGGCTTCGACCACACCGCGGGCAGCTGGTAGCCGGCCTCGAAGATGCCGGCGTACGCGCTGTGATCGCTGGCGCCGAAGTCGCCGGTCTGGCCCGCGCCCCAGACGAGCGCGTCGAGCTGGCCGGGGCCGAACGGATAGACGCCGACGGCCGAGCCGCCGAACGTGTAGATGTCGACGCCACCGGCGATCCCGCCTGCGGTGATCGCGCGATCGTCGTCGTATGCGATCGCGAACGCGCCGAGCTCGGTATTGGGGAGCCACTCGCCGCGCTTCACGGTCCACGCCGCGCCGCCGTAGACGAGATCGCGCTGCGGGTGATACGCGGAGTCGGCGTCGAACACGCCGGTCGTCGGGCGCGCGGCGAACGCGTAGAAGACGTGCTCGCCGGTATCGACCGTGAGCGTGCCCGCGTCGTTGCTGCGCTCGACGTGCGTCCAGCCGACGGTGCCGACCAGCCGCTCGCCGAGCCGCGCCGCCTTCAGGTATTTCCAGTTCGGCTCGGCGTAGGTGACCTCGCCGCCGAGCTTGATGTCCTGGCGACCGGCGCGCAGCGAGATGCCCTCGGCCGGGCGCAGCTCGAGGAACGCTTGGCGCACACTCGTGCCGGCCGCGTGCGAGTCGAGCCCGCCGGCGACGAAGTAATTACGGG
>DASTOI010000552.1:0-7637 GCA_035762585.1 Myxococcota bacterium | reverse complement strand
GCTCGAGAATCTCGGCGTCGACAAGGGCGACAAGAGCGAGAAGGGATCCAAGGACCGGAAGATCCCGAGCTTCAACTCCATCTACATGATGGCCGACTCGGGCGCGCGCGGATCGGCGCAGCAGATTCGCCAGCTGGCGGGCATGCGCGGTCTGATGGCGAAGCCTTCGGGCGAGATCATCGAGACCCCGATCACGTCGAACTTCCGCGAGGGGCTCTCGGCGCAGCAGTACTTCATCTCGACGCACGGCGCGCGCAAAGGCCTCGCCGATACGGCGCTGAAGACGGCCAACTCCGGCTATCTGACGCGCCGGCTCGTCGATGTCGCGCAGGACGTGATCATCCGCGCGGACGATTGTCTCGAGGACGTCACGCAGAAGGCGCGCGAGAAGGATCCCAAGCGGTACGGGATCAAGATGACCGCGCTGGTCGAAGGCGGCGACATCATCGAGGGCATCGGCGAGCGCATCCTCGGCCGCACCTCGCTGCTCGACGTGCTCGACCCGGTCACGCGCAAGGTGCTGGTGAAGCACGGCGACGAGATCAACGAGGATCGCGTCAAGATCATCGAGGAAGCCGGCGTCGACGAGGTCTGGATCCGCTCCGTGCTCACTTGTCAGGTGCTGCGCGGCGTCTGCATCAAGTGTTACGGGCGCGATCTCGCGCGCGGCACGATGGTGAACCGCGGCGAGGCGGTCGGCGTGATCGCGGCGCAGTCGATCGGCGAGCCCGGCACGCAGCTCACGATGCGCACGTTCCACATCGGCGGCGCGGCGACGCGGCGCGTGGAAGCCTCGCATCACGAGACCACCAGCGACGGCACGGTGCGCTACTCGAACCTGCGCACCGTGAAGGATCGCGACGGTCGCTCGATCGCGATGAACCGCAACGGCGAGATCGGGATCTTCGACGCGAGCGGTCGCGAGCGCGAGCGCTACCCGGTCACGTACGGCGCGCACATCAAGGTCGAGGACGGCGAGAGCGTGAAGGCCGGCGCCGTGCTGTGCGAGTGGGATCCGTTCGCGAATCCCATCCTCACGGAGCAGAGCGGCACGATCAAGCTCGAGGACATCGTCGAGGGCTCGACGATGCAGGAGCAGGTGGACGAGTTCACCGGTCTCTCCTCGCGCGTGATCGTCGAGTCGAAGGACCCCGACATGCGGCCGCGCATCTCGGTGCTCGCGGCGGGCTCGGCGGAGAGCGGGATCGTTTATCAGGCGCTGCTGCCGGTGGGCGCGTACCTGTCCGTCAACGAAGGGCAGGAAGTCGCGGCCGGCGACGCCGTCGCGAAGATCCCGCGCCAGATGACCAAGACCACGGACATCACCGGCGGTCTGCCGCGCGTCGCAGAGCTGTTCGAGGCGCGCAAGCCGAAGGAAACGGCGATCGTCACCGAGGTCGACGGCACGGTCGGCTTCGGTCCGGATTCACGCGGCAAGCGGCGTGTGATCGTCACGACCGAGGACGGCGAGCAGCGGGAGTACCTGATTCCGAAGGGCAAGCACGTCTCGGTGCACGAGGGAGACCGCGTGCGCAAGGGCGAGCCGCTGATGGACGGCTCGGCCAACCCGCACGACATCCTGCGCATCGAGGGCGAGCAGGAGCTCGCGAAGTGGATGGTGGACGAGGTGCAGGAGGTCTACCGCCTGCAGGGCGTGAAGATCAACGACAAGCACATCGAGATCATCATCCGCCAGATGCTGCGCAAGCTGCGGGTCAAGGAGGCCGGGGACACCGACCTCTTGGTCGGCGAGCAGGTCGACAAGGTCGAGTTCGACGAGACGAACAAGCGCATGAAGGAAGAGGGCAAACGCGGCGCCGTGGGTGAGCCCATCCTTCTGGGAATCACGAAGGCCTCGCTCTCGACCGAGTCGTGGATTTCGGCGGCGTCGTTCCAGGAGACGACGAAGGTGCTCACCGAGGGCTCGATCTGGGGCAAGACGGACTTTCTGCACGGACTCAAGGAGAACGTGATCATGGGCCGCCTGATCCCCGCCGGAACCGGCCTCGCGCGGTACACGAACATCGGCGTGCTGATCGATGCGCCGGCGGGCGAGTCCTCGCTCGAAGAGGCGAGCAGCTCGAGCCTGCCCGAGCTGCCCCCGCTCGAGGTGCCGAAGCCGGTGGACGACGACGGCGACGAAGCCAGCGAGGAGCTGCCGGCGTAAGGCAGCGAGATTCGGGTGATCTAAGGGCCGCCGAGCCGCGAGGTTCGGCGGCCCTATCTCTATAGGGTCCTCTAGTCGGTCCTCGAGCGCGTTCCCCGCGGGCGGAGGTTCGAGGTTCGCGCGCGAGCGACGGCGCGCGCTCCTCGGGTGCCACTCTCGCTCCGTGGCTCGCGCGGCTACCTGGGCGTTTCGCTGCTCGGCGGGCCAAGGCCCTTCGGTCGCGGGGCGTTTCCTGCTGCGCTCTACCTGCGCTGCGAGCGGCACTCCACCGTCGCGCGCGCCGTCGCTCGCGGTCGGTGGTGTGCGAACAGCCCGGCACCGCCCGGGTGCTTGGGGCGAGGCGTCGAGTTGCAAGGGAGAAGGGTGACGCTCGCGCCCCTTCGAGGGGCGCTCGCGTCACTTGCGGCGTCGCGCGCGCTTCGTTCGGGTGCGCGGGCTGCGCGCGCGTTGACACGGAATCTCGTCTCAGTATCTTGCCGCGCCTTCGAGGTTTTTGGGAACGCCACCCACGGCCGTCCCGGAACGACGAGAAGCCAGCCCGAACCGATCCATCCCGGACGCGCCGTTGCGACGGGATGTCCAGTTCCGGCCTTCTCGCCTCCGCGGACGTGTGCTGTTAGGGGCTTTGCGCATTCGAGATTCCGAGCGCAAAGCAGACGAGCCCGTCACCGGAGAGCGAATGCCCACCGTAGAGCAACTGCTTCGCAGCGGACGCCGCGCCAACCGCAGCAAGTCGAAGTCGCCGGACCTCGGCGGCTCGCCGCAGCGGCGCGGCGTCTGCATCCGCGTGTTCACGCAGACGCCGAAGAAGCCGAACTCGGCGCTGCGCAAGGTCGCGCGCGTCCGCCTGACGAACGGCAACGAGGTGAACGCCTACATCCCCGGCGTCGGCCACACGCTGCAGGAGCACTCGGTGGTGCTCGTGCGCGGCGGCCGCGTGAAGGATCTGCCGGGCGTCCGGTACCACATCGTGCGCGGCACGCTGGACTCGACGGGCGTCACCGGCCGCAAGCAGAGCCGTTCGAAGTACGGCGCGAAGACGCCCAAGTAATCCCTTCCACTGCGGCGACTCGGCTCTCGAGTCGCCGCTCCTTTTCGAGAGTGATGCATGCCCAGGCGGCGAGTCGTAGCGAAGCGCGAGACGATTGCGGATCCGAAGTTCAACGACCGCATGGTCACGCGCTTCATGAACGTGATCATGCGCGACGGCAAGAAGAGCACCGCGGAGCACATCCTCTACGGCGCCTTCGACGAGATCGAGAGCAAGACGCGCAACGATCCGATCGCGATGTTCCGGCGCGCGGTCGAGAACGTGCGGCCGCGCATCGAGGTGAAGTCGCGGCGCGTCGGCGGCGCGACTTATCAGGTGCCGGTCGAGGTTCGCCCCGAGCGCGCGACCTCGCTGGCGATGCGCTGGCTGGTGGAATCGTCGCGCGCGCGCGACGGCCGCAGCATGCGCGAGAAGCTCGCGAACGAATTGATCGACGCCGCGAACGAGCGCGGCGAGGCGGTGAAGAAGCGCGAGGACACGCACCGCATGGCGGACGCGAACAAGGCGTTCTCGCACTACCGCTGGTAACGCAGCAGGCGAAGTCCGGAAGGAACGTTTTCGAACGATCGCGGCTCGAGAAGCCGCACGCGGCCCAGAGCCGCGAAGCGGCCCAGGCCGCGCGCAGAGCCGAACGCGAACGGAGTTCGGAAAAAAACAGGAGGCGGCGTAAGCGCTGCGGCGCGAGTCGAAACCCAATGGCCCGGCAGGCTCCGCTCGAGAGAACTCGCAACATCGGCATCATGGCTCACATCGATGCCGGGAAGACGACGACTACCGAGCGCATCCTCTTCTACACGGGCGTCACGTACAAGCTGGGCGAGGTGCACGAGGGCACCGCGACCATGGACTGGATGGAGCAGGAGCAGGAGCGCGGCATAACAATTACCTCGGCCGCCACGACCTGCTTCTGGAAGGAACACCGCATCAACATCATCGACACACCGGGTCACGTCGATTTCACCGCCGAGGTGGAGCGCTCGCTGCGCGTCCTCGACGGCGCGGTCGCGGTGTTCTGTGGCGTCGGCGGCGTGGAGCCGCAGTCCGAGACGGTGTGGCGCCAGGCGGACAAGTATCACGTGCCGCGCATCGCGTTCGTGAACAAGATGGATCGCGTCGGCGCGAACTTTCCGCGCGTGCTCGAGATGATGCGCGAGCGGCTCGCTGCGAATCCCGTTCCGCTGCAGGTGCCGATCGGGCGCGAGGACGGATTCAAGGGCGTGGTCGACGTGGTCGCGAACAAGGCGATCGTCTGGGACGGCACCGAGCTCGGCGCCGCATTCCACGAGGAGCCGGTGCCGGATTCGCTCGCCGCGACCGCCGCCGAGTACCGCGAGCGCGCGCTCGAGGCCGCGGCCGACGTCGATGACGCGCTGATGGCCCGCTACCTCGCGGGCGAGCCGATCGACGCCGGCGCGCTGCGCAACGCGCTGCGCGAGGCGACGCTGAAGCTGCGCATCGTTCCGGTGCTGTGCGGCTCCGCGTTCCGTAACAAGGGCGTCCAGCCGCTGCTCGACGCGGTCGTCGACTATCTGCCCTCGCCGCTCGACGTGCCGCCGGTCGAAGGCCACAAGCCGGGCAAGGAGGACGTGACGGCCCTGCGCCGCGCGGACGACGAGGAGCCGTTCGCGGCGCTCGTGTTCAAGATCGCGACCGACAAGCACGTCGGGCAGCTCGCGTATGCGCGCGTCTACTCCGGCACGGCCCTGAGCGGCTCGCAGGTTCTGAACGCCGCGACCGGCAAGAAGGAGCGCGTCGGGCGCCTGCTGCAGATGCACGCGAACAAGCGCCAGGAGCTCGACGCCGCCTACGCGGGCGACATCGTCGCGATGGTCGGCATGCGGGGCGCGGTCACCGGGCACACGCTGTGCGATCCGAAGGCGCCGGTGCTGCTCGAATCGATCCACTTCCCGGAGCCGGTGATCAAGATCGCCGTCGAGGCGAAGACGCAGGCGGACATGGAGAAGCTCTCCGCCGCGCTGCAGAAGCTCGCCGCCGAGGACCCGACCTTCCGCGTCTCGGTCGACGCCGAGACCGGTCAGACGCTGCTCGCCGGGATGGGCGAGCTCCACCTCGAGATCAAGGTCGACCGCCTGCAGCGCGAGTTCGGCGTCGGCGCGAACGTCGGCCGACCGCAGGTCTCCTACAAGGAGACGATCCGCCAGCCCGCGGTCGTCACCGGGCGCTACATCAAGCAGACCGGCGGCACCGGTGATTATGGCGTGGTGAAGCTCGAGCTCTCGCCGGGCGCGCCGGGCAGCGGCTTCGTGTTCGAGAACGCGCTGAAGGGCGAATCGATTCCGCGCGAGTACGTGCCCGCGATCCGGCAGGGCTGCGAGGAATCGGCGCAGAGCGGCGAGCTCGCGGGCTATCCCGTGGTCGACCTCAAGGTGCGCTTGCTCGACGGCCAGGCGCACGACGTCGATTCGTCCGAGCGCTCGTTCAAGATCGCGGCGTCGCTCGCGATGCGGGACGGCCTGCGCGAGGGCAAGCCCGTCCTGCTCGAGCCGGTGATGGCCGTGGAGGTCGTCACGCCCGACGAGTTCGTCGGCGCGGTGCAGGGCGATCTCAACATGCGCCGCGGCGCGATCACCGGCCTCGAGTCGCGCCCGGGCGCGCAGCTCGTGCGCGCCGACGTCCCGCTCGCGCAGATGTTCGGCTACGTGAATTCGCTGCGCTCGATGACGCAGGGGCGCGCCAGCTACACGATGCAGTTCTCGCACAATGCGGAAGTGCCGGAAGCCGTCGCCCGCAGCATCGTGCCGACGTATTAGGGACCCGCCCGCCGCGCGCGGGCATGCGAGGAGTCAAATGGCCAAGGAGAAGTTCGAGCGCAACAAGCCCCACGTGAACGTGGGGACGATCGGTCACGTGGACCACGGCAAGACGACGCTGACGGCGGCGATCACGCAGCGCCAGGCGACCAAGGGCATGGCGCAGTTCATGGCCTACGACCAGATCGACAAGGCGCCCGAGGAGCGCGAGCGCGGGATCACGATCGCGACGGCGCACGTGGAGTACCAGACGCCGAACCGCCACTACGCGCACGTGGATTGTCCGGGCCACGCCGACTACGTGAAGAACATGATCACCGGCGCCGCGCAGATGGACGGCGCGATCCTGGTCGTGTCGGCGGCCGACGGCCCGATGCCGCAGACGCGCGAGCACGTCTTGCTCGCCCGCCAGGTGAACGTTCCGCACATCGTCGTGTTCATGAACAAGTGCGACATGGTGGACGACCCGGAGCTGCTCGAGCTGGTGGAGCTCGAGGTGCGCGAGCTGCTCTCGAAGTACAACTTTCCGGGCGACACGACGCCGATCATCAAGGGCTCTGCCGTCAACGCGCTGAAGGACGGCAAGGACGACAAGGCCAACGCGTGCATCGACGAGCTGCTCGCGGCGCTCGACTCGTTCATTCCCGAGCCCAAGCGCGCGCTCGACAAGTCGTTCCTGATGCCGATCGAGGACGTGTTCTCGATCACGGGCCGCGGGACGGTGGTGACGGGTCGCGTGGACCAGGGCGTCGTGAAGGTGGGCGACGAGGTGGAGATCGTCGGGATTCGGCCGACGCAGAAGACGACGGTCACGGGCGTGGAGATGTTCCGCAAGCTGCTCGATCAGGGGCAGGCGGGCGACAACGTCGGGTGTCTGTTGCGGGGCACGGGCAAGGACGACGTGGAGCGGGGTCAGGTGCTCGCCAAGCCGGGCTCGATCAAGCCGCACACGAAGTTCAAGGCGCAGGCCTACGTGCTGACCAAGGAGGAAGGCGGTCGCCACACGCCGTTCTTCAACGGCTACCGGCCGCAGTTCTACTTCCGGACCACGGACGTGACGGGCGTGGCGAACCTGCCCGAAGGCACCGAGATGGTGATGCCGGGCGACAACGTCGAGATCACGGTGGAATTGATCACGCCGATCGCGATGGACAAGGAGCAGCGCTTCGCGATCCGCGAGGGCGGCCGCACGGTCGGCTCCGGCGTCGTCGCGGAGATCATCGAGTAATTAGGCCCCTTCTGAGCGCGAGTGCGCGGAGCGAAGAGACCATGGCGACGGAATTGGCCACGCAGAAGATCCGGATCCGGATGAAGGCGTACGACCACAAGCTGCTCGACCAGAGCGTCGGGGAGATCGTGGACACGGCCGCCCGCACCGGCGCGCGCGTGGCGGGTCCGATTCCGCTGCCGACCTCGATCAACCGCTTCACCGTGCTGCGCGGGCCGCACATCGACAAGAAGTCGCGCGAGCAGTTCGAGATCCGCACGCACAAGCGCCTGATCGACATCCTGGATCCGACGCCGCAGACGGTGGACGCGCTGATGAAGCTCGAGCTCGCGGCGGGCGTGGACGTGGAGATCAAGATCTGAGCCGAGAGCTCGGGTCGGGCAAGCGGGCGAACAGCCCGCGCGCAGTGAGCGAAGCGAA
>DASTOI010000551.1:0-4358 GCA_035762585.1 Myxococcota bacterium | reverse complement strand
TCAGGTTGATCAGGTAGGGCACCGCCTCGCGCTTCACCGGCGCGAATCCCACGCCGCAATTGCCGAAAACCACTGTGGTGACGCCATGCCAGGACGAGGGCGTGAGGTAGGGATCCCAGGTCGCCTGCCCGTCGTAGTGCGTGTGGATGTCGACGAAGCCGGGCGTCACGAGCTTGCCGCGCGCATCGATCTCCTCGCGCCCGCGCGCCGCGACGCTCCCGACCGCGGCGATCGTGCCGCCATCGATCGCGACGTCCGCCTCCCGCGCCGGCGCGCCGGTTCCGTCGACCACGGTGCCGTTGCGGATCACGAGATCATGCATGGGATGTGCCTCGATTCAGATATTCGGAGTGCCCATCGCCGCGTGATGAACCGTGACGATGTGGATCTCTTCCGGACTCACGATTCGGTAGACGATCCGATATGGCTTGTGAACGATCTCGCGCACGTCGGATCGCATGATCTCCGGAACTCGCCGTCCGAACTCCGGATACTCGATGAGATTTTCCGTCACGGAGATGATGCGGCCGATCACGAGCGCCGCGTAGTGGGGTGAGCCCTCGCCGATGAACGCGCGGATGCTCGCGAGGTCTGCGCGCGCTCTTCGGGTCCAGAGCAGTCGTCTCACGACAGGAACTGTTTCTTCACGTCCTCGTGAGAGGCGACTTCGCCCGCCTCGGAGTGCCGAAGACCCTCTTCGACCTTCGCGACGAAGCAGAGTCGCTCGATCGCCTCTTCGAGCGTCGCGCTCTCAGGAAGAGCGCGGATCGCATCGAGTGCCTTCTGCTTCGCGGTCTCGTGCGGCATTGCCCTTCCTCGGTGTTTCCGCGAAACGTGGCTCGCGTGTTGCTCAATCTACGTTCGCTCCATCCTGCAACGCCACTGGCATCCCCACTTCGAGCGTGCCGTCGGCGGCTCGGCGTACTGCGTAGCTCGCGACGCTGCGCCGAATCGGCGGGCGCACAGGCCGACCGTCGCGCAGATCGATCCGGCCGCCGTGATGCGGGCACTCGAGCACGGTGCCGTCGATCGCGCCGCCTTCGAGTGAGACGAGCACGTGCGGGCAGATGTTCTCGATCACGTAGGGCGTCCCGCCGGCGTTGCATAACAACAGCTTGCGGGACGCGAGCTCGAACGCGCGCGTGCCGCCGGGCGGCGGCAGCTCGACGGGGATGCGCAGCCAGCGCGCTTCGGCGCGCGCGCTCGGCCGCGTCGCTTCAGCCAACGCGCCCCTCGACGTACTTCATCAGCGTGTCGTGATGGTGCAGGATGCGCACTTCCTGCGTGCACAAGTGCAGCGCGCGGAACGCGGCGGAGTTCATGCCCTTCTGAATGCGCGGCAGGTTGTAGAGGTCCTCGTCCATCAGGTCGCCGCCGTTGCACTTGCCGGTGAGCGTCTCGCCGGCGGCGGCGTTCAAGTGCACGGTCGCCGGGCGCGCGACGTCCTGCGCAGGCGCGTTCAACAGATCCCAGAAATCGAACAGCATCTTGTTGGGGTCGTCGGGGTGCGGGCGGTGCGTGAACACCCAGACGAACAGCGAGTGCGTGTTGAAGGTGACGTTCGGGAAGATCGTGTAGTGGAAGTCGTCGCACATCTGCGACTCGTTCAGCTGCGAGAAGTCGGCCCCTAACACCAGCCCGAGCTTGCGGATCGCCTCGGCATAGGCGGCGCGCGCCTCGCGCTCTCCGCCGCGGAAGTGCTCGAGGTCGACGCCGACGCGCTTCAGGAACATGTCGCGAATTCCCGGCGTCACCGTGCCCGCGCCCGGATGGCGCCGGCTCGCCTGCACCTCCGGGAAGATCATCCGCGTGTGCTTGTCGTAACAATCGTAGACGGTGGAGACGTCGTCGCTGAACTCGGTCGTCCACGCGTGCGTCGACGAGAGGTGATAGGCCTCGTTGAACGCGTCGACGCTGGTCTTCCAGTTGCAGTCGATCTCGATCGTCGCGTGGAACTGGATCTTCCAGCGCTCGAAGCCGTATGGATCCAGGTGCTGCGGGATCACGCCCAGGTACTCGCGCAGCGGCGCGGCGTTCGGGTCGAGACACACGAACACGAAGCCCGCCCAGGTCTCGCAGCGCACCGGCCGGAGCGAGAGCTTCTCGACGGGCAGGCCCTGCTTGAAGCAGTGCGGATCGAGCGCGGCGGCGAGCTTCCCGTCGATTCCGTATCGCCAGCCGTGGAACAAGCACGAGAACCCCTCGGCGTGCCCGCGGCCCGGCTCGCGCAGCCGATTGCCGCGGTGCATGCAGACGTTGAAGCGCGCGGCGAGCGAGCCATCGCGCTGGCGGATGATCAGGATCGACTCGGGCCCGATCTCGAACGTGAAGTAGTCGCCCGGCTTCGCGGCGTCCTGCTCGCGGCCGGCGAGCAGCCACACCCTCGTCCACATGCGCTCCCACTCGAGCCGCGCGAACTCGCGGCTCGTGTAACGCTCCTTCGGAATCGGCACGTACTCGAGCGCCGGCTCCGGCTGCTTCTCCATCGGCGTCGGCATGCGTCAGCTCCTCCGCGTCGCTCGCCGGCGCAATTTCACACAGCCCAGCGCGCCACCCAACCTGGAATGACGAAACGGGTCTGACCCGATTTCGTCATTTGCGGCGGGGGACGCGCGGGGCGCGATCGAGGTAGGCGAGGATGCGCGCGCGGGCGTTCATCAGCTCCTCGGCGTCGGCGGGAAGCGAGGTCGCGAGCGCGGCGATCTCGCTCGCTTCGCGCGTGGTGAGCGGCGGCGTCGCGCGGTCGCCGGCGATGCGTAGCAGCGGGACGGCGCAGCGCACCGGGTCGGCGCGGTCGAGCTCGGCGAGCAACAGGCGGGCTTGCGTCGCGCCGGCGCTCGTCACGAGCACTCCCGTCAGCAGCGAGCGAGCCTGCGCGCGCTCCGCGGCGGCAGCCGAGCGCACGCGCCACGCGGCGCGCAGCAACGCGGCGTCGAGATGGAATGGATCGGTCGCGCCGGCGCCGGCGAGCGCCGCATCGAGCGCGGCGAGCGCGCTCCAGTCGCCTGCGGCCTCCGCGGCAAGCCCGGCGCTCACGGCGCGCTCCGCGGCGCCGGCGTCGCCCTGCGCAAGCGCCGCCGCGAGCGCTTCCGTCGCGCCGTAGCGCCACTGGATGCGCAGCGCGAGCGCCCGCGTGCGCGCGTGGTGGGGATCTTTCGCGAGCGCGCGCACGAGCTGGCGCTCCGCGAACGCGCGCTCCCCGCGCGCGAGCGCCGCGCCGGCGCTGAGCGCGGCTCGCTCGCGCGGATCCGCAACCCGCGGCGTCAGGTCTCTCACGCGCCCAGGCGCGCCGAGCTCGAGCGCGCGCGCGATGTGCTCGACGAGCGCGCGCTGCGAGAGCCGCTGCGCCGGGGCGAGCTGCGCGAGCCGCGCCGAGGGCTTCTGGCTGAGCGCGCTGCCGGCGCTCACGACGTACGGCGAGCGCATTTGCAGCAGATTGCGGTCGTCCGTAATGACGGGCGCGCCCTGCGCGAACGCCGCGGCGCCCGCTTCGTCGAGGCGGAGCCACGCGTCGAGATGCGAAGGCGAGAGCACGCCGAGCCGCGCGAGCGTCTCGGGATCGCGCGCGAGCAGCGCCGGCACGCTTTCCTCGGCGCTCGCGAGCGTTGCATCCGACGCGACGAACAAGAGCGCGCCGTGCGGACCGTATACGCGCACCTCCGGCCACACCACGCGCACCGTCGCGATCAGCGACGCGAGCAGCGGCTCGTCGATGAACGCCGGCCCCATCCACTGCACGAACACGCCGCCGGGCGCGAGCCGCGAGCGCACGAGCTCGAAGAATTCGCGCGAGTAGAGGTGCGACGCGCCGGCCGTCCACGGGTGCGACGCCTGCGCGACGATGCCGTCGAAGCGCGTGCCCGAGAGCAGGAGCGCGCCGCGCGCGTCGTTCTCGTGGAGCTGGACGCGCGGATCCGCGAGTGGGTCGACCGCGCGCAGCGGCGAGAGCGTGCGATTGGCGCGCACGACCTCGGGCTCGAGCTCGATCACGTGGATCTCGGACACGCTGCGCGGGATGCCCTCCGCCGAGAGCCCGCCGCCGAGCCCGATCACCGCGACGCTCTTCGCCTCGGGCCGCACCAGCGAGACGAGCCCGCCGATCCAGCGCGCGGACGCGCCCACATCGAAGTCGGCCTCGCTCGCGACGACCAGCGACTCCGGCAGCCCGTTGTTACGGATGCGGTAGCGCCCGAGCTCGTCGCGCGTGACGAGCACGGTCGAGCTCTCGCCGACCGCCGAGAACACGACCGGCCGCAGCGCGAGCTTCGGCTCGAGCGGCGTCGCGTGGAGGAGATGCACCGGCTCCGCGGGCGGAACGAGCGCGAGCGCGGCGAAGCCGAGCGCCGCGAGCGCGCCGG
>DASTOI010000550.1:0-16669 GCA_035762585.1 Myxococcota bacterium | reverse complement strand
CGCTCGTCGTCGAGCGGCGGCGCGAGCGCGACCTCCGCGTAGCTCGTGACGATCAGGTCCCGCGGCGCTCCGGTCTCGTTCGCGAGCGTGAGCAGCCGAATCTCGACGTCGTCGCCGTGCGCGACGGCGATGTCGACGCGTGCCGCGATTCCATGCTCGCGCCGGTGAAGCTCGACGAGGTGCGCGTGGAAGGTCGCGCGCGAGTCGTCGGCGCCTCGCCCGGTCGGCTGGCGGCCGACCGACCACGTGTCGCCGCTCTCCGCGTCGCGCAGATAGATCCACATTCCGCTCGCCTCGCGCGTCGCGTCCGGCCGCCAACGCGTCACGGCGAGGCCCTGCCACTTCAGCGCTCCTCCGCCGGCGGCGGACGTCCACGAGGCGAGGCGGCCGTTGCCGAGCGCGTGGATGCGCGGCGCAGCGGGCACGCCGGCAGGCGCCCACGCGGGCGGAAGCGGTGCGCTCGTGCGCAGCAGCGGCGCCGCCGGCTCCTCCCGCTCGAACGCCGGCGGCACCTCTCGCGGAATTCGTTCGTGCAAGAGCAGCTCGGCGGTGCGGATGCGCAGATCTGCGTGAAAGCGGCGCACGAGCGCGTCGCCGCACAGCGCGTTGTCGAGGGCGGCGAGCGTCATGCCCTGGTGGTGCGCCATGTAGGTCATGACGGGCGCGGGGCGGCGATTGCCGGCGAGGCGTTCGGGCGTGAAATCCGCCGCGTCGACGAACCCGAACTGACCGAGGAGCCCGAGCGACTCGAGCGCGCGCAGGTTCTCGAGCGCCGCCGACAGACGAATCGGGAGCGCGAGCGCAGTCGCGTACGGCGCGACGACGTGGTCGCGCGCGAGTCCGCGCCGCAACCCGAGGCCCGGCACGCCGAAGCTCTGATAGCGGTAGCTCCCGCTGGGATCGAACGACGCGAATGCGGATTCGGAGGAGCCCCACGGAATTCCGAGCTTGCGCGCCCAGCGGCGCTGCGCGCGGATCGCGGCGCGCTCGCTCTGTGCGAGCAGCGTGCCGGACTCCGATCGCAGGAACAGCGGAGGCATCAGGTACTCGAACATCGAGCCGCCCCACGAGACGAGCGTGAGCCGGCCCGCGGTGCGGAGGAACGGGCGGCCGAGGTGGAACCAGTGCTCCGGCGGGACGTCGCCCTTCGCGATCGCGAAGAAGCTCGCGAGCCGCGCCTCGCTCGCGAGCAGGTCATAATGATTCGTGTCGAAGCGATCGCTGCTCGCGTTGTATCCGATCCGGAAGCGACGAGCGTCGGGGTCGTAGAGCAGCCGGAAGTCCATTCCCCACGCGAGGGCGCGCGCGCGCGCCGCGCTCCGCAGCAGCGAGTCGGCGAGCGCGGCGGCCTCCCTCGCGCCGAGCTCGAGCGCATCGCGAAGGCGCGCGTCCCAGCTCTCGGTCGCAGCGTCAGCGACGTCGTCGGCCGCCGTCCTCGCGGCGCGCAGCGCACGCTCGCACCGCTCGGGAGTCCCTCGCAGCGAGAGCGTGGGCGGAAGCATCGCGACGAGCTCGCCGGCGAGCTCGCGCCGCCGGGGCGGCGGGTCGTCGAGAAGGCTCTGCCACGGAGCCAGCCGCTCGCTCTCGCGGCGCATCGCGCCGGCCTGATGGAGCGCGCGCTC
The DNA here is from genome assembly GCA_035762585.1 of Myxococcota bacterium. GTDB lineage: Bacteria > Myxococcota_A > UBA9160 > UBA9160 > UBA6930 > VGRF01. The sequence continues at coordinate 15,047 of DASTOI010000550.1, read as the reverse complement.
GAGCCACGTATGGAGCTCTCGCAGCTGCTCCGCGGAGAGCGACGAGTAGTCGAGCGAGCCGGCGAGGCTGCGTTCGAGCTGCGGGAGGTCCTCGCCGCACAGCTTGGCGAGCGCGCTCGGGCGGAGCTCGGCGTTCGCGGCCGCCAGTACGGCGCGCTCCGCGAGCTCGCGCGTCCGCGTTTCGAGCTCCCGGCTCGCTTCGTGAGCGATTCTCCCGAACGCGTCGGCGAGCAGCGCGAGCGCGTCGTTCAGGCCGAGCCACGTCTGCGGCGGAAGCGCGGGACCGAGAGCCAGCTCGTCCAGACTCTCGCCGACGGTCACGAAGGACACGGCGAGATTCCCGCTGTCGACGGTCGACACGTAACGCGGCTCGAGCGGAGCCAGCGTGCGCGTGTCGTACCAGTTGAAGAGATGGCCGCGGTGCCGCGGCAGGCGCTCGAGCGTGTCGAGGCTGTTGCGCAGCCGAGGATCGAGCTCGCAGAGGCCGAGATAGCCGAGATCCGCGGCCGCGACCGTCGAGAGCAGCGCCATGCCGACGTTCGTCGGCGAGGTGCGATGAGCGAGCGTGCGGTGCGGCCGCTCCTGCAGGTTGTCAGGGGGCAGCCAGTGATCCTCGGGACCGACGAAGGTCTCGAAGTAGAGCCAGGTGCGGCGCGCGAGCTTGCGCAGCCATGCGGCGTCCCGGGGGCGCAGCGCCTCCTTTCCGGCGTCGCGCTCCCGGCCGAGTAGGAACGCGAGCTCCGGTGACGCCGCCCATAACAAGAGCAGCGGAGCCGCTGCGGGAAGCGCGCCGGGGTTCTCGAGCGCGATCGTCGAGCCGAGCGCGAGCGCGAACGCGGGTGCGCCCGCGAGCGCTCGCCACGCGCCGCTGCGCGACGCGTTGACTGCGAGCTCGGCCTCGACGTCCGCCGCCGCGGTCCACTGCAGCAAGCGTTTCCGGCTGACGAACATCCGCCACAGCGTCCGCGCGATCGCGTCGAGCGCTATGCGCGCGTCATTCGCGAGAAACGCGATCGCGAGAAACCAGTGGCCCGCGTGATTCACCGCAGCGAGGAGCGCGCCGCGCACCGCGCCGCGGCGCCGGCTGCGCGCGACGCCCGTGACGAGCTCGATGAAGATGGCGGCCCCCGGGGCGAGCAGGCCGAGCGCCGTCCAAGCGAAGACATTGCCCGGCAACGCGAGCCAGCCCGCCACGAGCATCCCGATCAGCGAAGCGGGCAGCAGACTCCGTCGCAGGTTGTCGACGATCTTCCAGCGATCGAGCCACGAGAGGCGGTTCGGGAGCTTCCTGCCTCCCGCGGCCGGCACGCGGCGACCGAGCCATGGAAGGAGCTGCCAGTCGCCGCGTACCCAACGATGCCAGCGCCGCGCGTACGCCTCGTACCGGCCCGGGAAGCCTTCGTACAGCACGATGTCGCTCGCGAGGCCGGCGCGGCCGTGCGCGCCTTCGAACAAGTCGTGGCTCGCGAGCGCGTCTTCCGGCACGCGGCCTTCGAGGCTGCGGCGGAACGTCGCGACTTCGTAGATGCCCTTCCCGATGAAGCTGCCCGACCCGAACAGATCCTGATAAACGTCGGAGACCGCGTGCGTGTAGATGTCGATCGCCGTGTCGCCGGCGAAGAGGCGTGAGAACGCGGTTCGATTTCCGGCTTGCGGTGCGGTCTCGACGCGCGGCTGAATCACCGTGTAGCCGCGCGCGACGCGGCCCGACGCTTCGAAGCGCGCCGTATTCAGAGGATGGGCGAGCGTTCCCACGAGGTGCTGAGCGGCGCCCGGCGGCAGGCGCGTGTCCGCGTCGAGCGTGATCACGAAGCGAATGCCGGCGAAGCGGGCGGCATCGCCCTCGCGCACCGCGAACGCTTCGCTCGGCTCGCCCGCGAGCAAGTGATTCAGCTCTTCGAGCTTGCCGCGCTTTCGCTCCCAGCCCATCCAGCAGTCTTCGTGCGGATTGAAGCGGCGCTTGCGGTGGAGGAGATGGAACGGTCCGGTGGCGGCGGCGCCCCAGCGCGCGTTCAGCGCGCGAATTCCGTCGCGCAAGGCCGCGAGCACCGCGGCGTCCTCGGGCATCTCCTCCTGCGGTGCGTCGGCCCAGTCCGTGAGCAGCGCGAAATCGAGCGCGCGGTCGAGGTTCGCGAGGTAGTGCTCCTCCAGCTGCACGACGAGCGCGCGCGCCGCGGCCTCGCTCCCGACGAGCACGGGCATTGCGACGAGCGTCCGACAGGTGTTAGGGATGCCCGCGCGGAAGTCGAGCTTCGGAAGCGGTACGGGCGGAACGAGCAGGGTGATCAGCCAGTGCACGATGCCGAGGCTCACGAACGACGCGGGCAGCACCGCCACCGCGACGCCGACGATGCGCGCGAGGGGTCCCGCGCCCGCTGCTTGGAGAACGAGATCCGGGAGCAGGACCGCAGCGACCGTCGCGAGCACGAGCGCGGAGGCGTAAAGCGCGCCCGCCCTCGCGCGGAGCGCCGCCTTCGTGCGCGCGCCGAGGCCCGGCCGGCAATCGAGCGCGCGCGCGAGCTCGGCTGCGCCCTCGCCGATCAGCCAATGACCGACGTGATCGACGTCGTCGTCCTGGCCCCGGTGCGCGAGCGCCTGCTCGACGACGCGCTCTGCGATGCGCGTTTCGGGGCAGCAGGCGCTCTCCGCGAGCTCCTCGACGCGGCGCCGGTAGCGGTCCCGTGTCTCGAAGTCCATCACGGCGTAGAAGCCCGCGGGATCCGCCGCGAGCACGCGCTCGACGCGGCTCACGCGCTGGAAGAAGTCCTTCCACGCGATCCCGTCGAGGATCCGGAGATTGGCGACCGCGCGAGCCACGCGGTCCGCGTCGTCGAAGCCGTCGGATGCGGGCGTGAGGTTGACCGTGCCGCTCGGCGGCGGAATCTCGGGCAGGAGTCGCGAAAGAGAGGCGACGAGGAGCTCGAGGCAGGCGATGCGCAGCAGCGTCGGGAATGCCCACAGCTCCGCGATCGTCAGCGCCTCGTCGTCTCCCTGATAAGCATTCGCAAAGCGCACGGCGCCATCGAGCGAGAGCTGGAGGCGCGACGCGACGAGCAGCGCACGCGCCAGCGCGAAGGCACGCGGCAGGCCGCTCGCTTCGCCGCCTTCGAGCGGCGGCAGGCGCGCGTAGAAGCCATCCGGCAGGTCGCTGCGCACGCTGCGCAGCGCGCTCTCGATCACGTAGTCGTTGTCGAGGAACCAGTCCGCCACCTTCTCGAGCGGAGCGGAGGTGCCGGCCTGCAGCCGAGCGCGTACCCGAGGAACCCACTCCTGCACGTCGTCGAAGTGAGCGCGCAGCGGAATGTCGCGCGGCCGCCGCCGGCTCACGCGGTAGACCTCGCGCAGATCCTTCGCGGCGGACTCGAGCGGAGGAGCGCCCGCGCTTCCGTCCACGGTCACGAGGTCGCGTTCGAAAGACGCCGCGGCGCGCTGAGCGCACTCTCCGGATGCGGTACGACGCGCCACATCGCCTTCGCGGGCCGCGCGCGGACGATCAGCAGCGGAGTGAGCGCGCGCTCGATCAGCGCGACGGCGATGCCGCCGCAGCAGGCGCTGCGCTCGACGCGGCTGCTCGCCGACATCACGACGAGATCGACGCTCTCCGTACGCAGGAGTGACGCGAGCCGGCCCGCGACGTCGCTGCCGTAGAGGATCACTGCGCGGGGCGCCCTGGGCCCGCGCGTGAGCCGCCCGCGCAGCCGATCGAAGTAGACCTGGGCCACGCGCTCGTTGCGTCGCTTCACGCGCTCTGCAAGCTCGACATCCTCTTCTTCGAGCGGGCCAATGCGCGTGAGCTCGAGCTCGGGCACGACGTGCGCGACGATCAGCTCCGCGTCGTGCGCGGCCGCGATGCGCTCCGCAATCGGAACGGCGGTCTCGGCCGCTTGCGAGCCGTCGAGCGGAACGAGCACTCGCCGATAGCGGGGCACGCCCGGCGACCCCTCGGGCAGCGACGCGGGAACCATGAGCACCGAGCCGGGCGCCCGGTCGAGCAGCTTGCGGGCCGTGCCCGAGAGGGCCCATGGCGAGAGGCCGCCCTCGCCGTGTGTGGTCGCGACCGTCAGATCGACCTGATGACTCGTGGCCCAGCGGCAGATCTCGTCAGCCGCTCGCCCGCCCTCGATCACCTCGGAATCGACGACGGCGTCCGCGCTATGGAAGCGCGCGGCGAGGCGCTCGAGGTAGTCGCGCGCCTCGCGACGCTTGAATTCCCAGCCGAGAGGATCCGCGGGCGCAGCGGACGACGGCTCGCACTCGAGCACACGCAGCAGCGTCAACGGCGCGCCGAGCGCGCGCGCGATCGCGACGGCGTGCGGCACGGCGCGCTCGCCAGGCGGCGAGCCGTCGAGGCAAATCGTTACGTGCGAGAACGAGCCGGTGCGCCCGGCGGGTTCGGCTGCGGCCATGGACCGGTCCTCCGCGCCGCTGCGGAGCAACTCCCGTGCCAGCAGTCGGAAATCGCTCGCATCCCCACGCACTCTATTCTCGCACGTCCGCGCCCGAATGTGCGGCGCGAGTCGAACTGATTTCGCCGCCGCAGTGAGGCGTCGCGCGCACGCGAAAGCGACAAATCGCCTCGCGACGGAACCGATGCTCCCCGCTCCCGCGCAGCAGCGCGATCCGATCTTGCTCGTAGCGCGGCCCCAATCTTGAAGAGGGCCGAAGGAGCGATGGCGCTTGCCATGCACGCGCATGCGCCGCTCCCAAGGAGAGTTACGTGCCGCGCGACTCCACTCGCCGCTTCATTGCTCCCTTCGCGAGGATCACGATCGAAGATGTCCCGCGCGTGGGCGGCAAGAACGCCTCGCTCGGCGAGATGATTTGCAACCTCCGCGATGCCGGGGTCAATGTGCCCGACGGCTTCGCCATCAGCGCCGACGCATTCCGACTGCACGTCGGGCAGGCCGGAATCGCCGAAGAGATCTATGCCGCGCTCGAGACGGTCGACGTTCGCGATGTCGACGCGCTCGCGCGTGTCGGCCGGCGCGCGCGGGATCTCGTCGCGCGCGCGCCGCTTCCCGAGGAGGTATGGAGCGAGATCGAAGCAGCATACGTCGATCTATCGCGGGCGTCGGGAGTGGATCTGGCGGACGTGGCGGTGCGTTCGAGCGCCACCGCGGAGGACTTGCCCACAGCCTCCTTCGCGGGACAGCAAGAGACGTTCTTGTACGTGCGCGGGCCCGCGGCGCTTCGCCGAGCCGTCGTGGACTGCATGGCGTCGCTGTTCACCGATCGCGCGATCGCCTATCGCGCCGAACGCGGCTTCTTGCATCGCGACGTCGCGCTCTCGGTCGGCGTTCAGCGCATGATTCGCAGCGCGTGTGCCGGCGTGATCTTCACGCTCGATCCCGAGAGCGGATTCCGCGACGTCGTGCTCGTGACCGGAGCGTACGGGCTCGGCGAGACGGTCGTGCAGGGCAGCGTGAACCCCGACGAGTTCTGGGTCCACAAGCCGACGCTGCGCGCGGGCTTCCGGCCGATCCTGCAGCGCGTGCGCGGCGACAAGGCGCTCCGCCTCGTGGCCGCGCCGGGCAGCGGCGCCCGCTCGACGCGCATCGAGGCGGTACCCGAGCCCGAGCGCGAGCGCCTCGTGCTCACGGACGACGAGGTGCTGCAGCTCGCGCGCTGGTCACTCGCGATCGAGGACCACTACGAGAAGCGGCTCGGCCGCCCGACGCCGATGGATCTCGAGTGGGCGAAGGACGGCGTCAGCGGCGAGCTCGCGATCCTGCAGGCGCGGCCCGAGACCGTGCACTCGCAGAAGCAGGCGCCCGCGCTCGAGCTGTATCGGCTGCGCGCGAAGGGCCGCGTGCTCGCGCGCGGCAAGAGCGTCGGCGGCAGCGTCGCCGCCGGAGCGGTGCGCATCCTGCGGGATCCCGCACAAAAGGCCGCGTTCCAGCCCGGCGAGATCCTCGTGACGACCGAGACGGGCCCGGACTGGGAGCCGATCCTCCACCGGGCGGGCGCCGTCGTAACCGACCGCGGCGGGCGCACGAGCCATGCGGCGATCGTCTCGCGCGAGCTCGGGATTCCGTGCGTGGTCGGCACCGACGACGCGAGCCGAGCTCTGCGCGACGGCCAGCGCGTGACGGTCTCGTGCGCCGAGGGGGAAGAGGGGCGCGTCTACGAGGGCGAGCTCCCGTTCGAGCGCGAGACCATCGCGCCGGCCGATCTGCCGCAGCCGCGCGTTCCGCTGCAGCTCAACGTCGGGAGCCCCGAGCGCGCGTTCCAGCTCGCGCATCTTCCGAGCGCGGGCGTCGGTCTCGCGCGCATGGAGCTGATCGTGCTGAACGCGATCGGCGTGCACCCGATGGCGCTCGTGCATCCCGAGCGCGTCGAGGACGCGGCCGCGCGCGCCGAGATCGCCCGCCGTACGCGTGGCTACCCGACGGCGCCGGAGTTCTTCGTGACGCAGCTCGCGTCTGGCGTCGCGCGCATCGCGGCGGCGTTCCATCCGCGACCGGTGCTACTGCGCTTCTCCGACTTCAAGACGCACGAGTACCGCGACCTGCTCGGCGGCGCGGCCTTCGAGCCCGACGAGGCGAACCCGATGATCGGCTTCCGCGGCGCGTCGCGTTATTACTCCGATCGCTACCGCGATGGCTTCGCGCTCGAGTGCGCGGCGGTGCGCCGCGTTCGCGACGAGATGGGTCTCACGAACCTCGCGGTGATGGTGCCGTTCTGTCGCACGCTCGGAGAGGCGCGCCGCGTACTCGGCGAGCTGGAGCGGAATGGATTGAGGCGGGGCGAGCGCGGCCTCGAGATATGGGTGATGTGCGAGATCCCGAGCAACGCGATCTGTGCCGAGGAGTTCGCCGAGCTGTTCGACGGCTTCTCGATCGGCTCGAACGACCTCACGCAGCTCACGCTCGGCATCGACCGCGACTCGAACCTCCTCGCCGAGCTGTTCGACGAGCGCGATCCCGCGGTGAAGAAGCTGATCGAGAGCGTCGTGCAAGGCGCACACCGGCGTGGTCGCAAAGTCGGCATCTGCGGTCAGGCGCCGAGCGACTACCCCGACTTCGCGGAGTTTCTCGTCGGCCTCGGCATCGACTCGATCTCGCTGAACGCAGACGCATTCGCGACGGTGACCCGCCGGCTCGCGGGCTGAGCAGTCGATCTCGGCGCGCGGCCGCCAACGAACCAACGGTTGGCCCCGTCGCCCGCGCAGGCGAACTCGCGGCGGATCCCTAAGCGCTCGATTCTCTCGGTGCTTCGTCCCCACGCGTTCCGTGAGCTTGCGCACCGACCGGCGGCCGTGCGCCTCAGATTCGCCTTGAAGCGACCGCCGATGCGCGGCACGCTTCTCACTGCCTCGTCGAGCGAGCCGCCAATGGATGCAGAGGCACTCCGCCACGGAATCTCGATCGCGCAAGCGGTCGTCGAGGCGGCGGTCGATGCGATCGCCATCATTGATGAGCGAGGTGCGGTCGAGTCAGCCAATCCTGCGCTCGAGCGACTTTTCGGCTACCGGCGCGACGAAATCATTGGGCAGAACGTCAGGGTGCTGATGCCCGCGCCCTACCGCGACGAGCACGACACGTACCTGAGAGCCTACCTGAGCACTGGGTCGCGAAGGATCATCGGCATCGGCCGTGAGGTGGTCGGCCAGCGCAAGGACGGAACCACATTCCCGATGTATCTCTCGGTGACGGAGATTCGGATCGCTGGCCGTCGCCTGTTTGCCGGGAACATGCACGATCTCTCGGCGACCAAGAGCCTCGAGGGGCAGCTGCTTCAGGCGCAGAAGATGGAGGCCATCGGCACGCTTGCCGGCGGTGTCGCCCACGACTTCAACAATCTCCTCACGGCCATTCTCGGCTCCGCAGAGCTTGCCGCGAGCCGTGCTGCCCCGGACCCGCTCCTCGCACGTTCGCTCGAACGCATTCGTCTGGCGGCGACGCGAGGCGAGGCCCTCACGAAACGTTTGCTCGCATTCAGCCGGAGGCAGGTGACGAAGCCCGAGCTGCTTGCGTTGAACGACGCGGTACGCGAGGCGCGCGAGCTGTTCGAGCGGATGATCGGCGAGGACATCGCCGTTCGCCTGGAGCTCGCCAGTGACGCCGGCGCCGTGCGTGCCGATCCGAGCCAGCTCGATCAGGTGATCATCAACCTCGTCATCAACGCTCGCGATGCGATGCTCGACGGCGGCACGCTCCGCCTCGCGACGCGCGCCGAATTCATCGACGACCTGCGGGCCGAAGCCCTGGGCATCGAGAGCCGCCTCTACTCGGTCATCTCGATCGCCGATAGCGGCAGTGGGATTCCCGCAGACGTGCAGGCCCGCATGTTCGAGCCTTTCTTCACCACGAAGGCTCCTGGGAGAGGGACTGGCCTCGGCCTCTCTACCGTGCGCGGGATCGTCCAAAACCATCGCGGCGCGATCACGTGCCACTCGCAGATGGGAAGAGGCACCCGGTTCGAGATCTTCCTGCCGCGAGTGGCGGAGGATGCCTACTCCGCCGTCGCTCCGGCGAGGCGGCGTCGCAGCGCTCGCGCGCTGGGACGCACGATCCTGATCGTCGAGGACGACGAGCTGATGCGCGACCTGATGCGCGAGGTCCTCGAGCTCGACGGCCATCGCGTGCTCGCCGCAGATCGTCCCGAACAGGCCCTCGGCCTCACGCAAGATGCCGCGATCGACCTGGTGATTACCGATGTCGTCATGCCGGGTATGACCGGCTTCGAGTTGGTCAGGCGGCTGCGAGTGAAAGGCCTCGATCCCCGGATCATCTACATGTCCGGGTACACGGACGCGATCCTCGCCGAGAGGGGCGAGCTGGCGCCCGACGATGCATTCCTCCGAAAGCCGTTCGCGATCGACGACCTCACGGCCCGAATCAAGGAGGTACTTGCCTGAGATCGCGGGCAGCCCCACCTGCTCCCGACCCCGTCGGATGTTAGGCGCGAAAGCTTCCATCCCAGGCTCCAACCGCCGTCGCGACGAGGCGGGCGATCTCGGCTTCCTCGTTGGTGCGAACGATATGCACGGGCGTCGTGCCAGGGCGCGAGATCGGGCCTGGAGCCCCGGCCTCGTTGGCCGCTTCATCGAGGTCCATTCCCCAGGCTCGCAAGCCGAGGGCGACCTTCGCGCGAACGAGCGGCGCGTTCTCGCCGATGCCGCCTCCGAAGACGAGCGCACGTGGCCCGCCGAGCAGCGTTAGGTAGGCCCCGACCGTGAGCACGATCCGATGCACGAAGAGCTCGAGCGCGAGATCCGCGCGCTCCTCTCCGCGTTCGACGGCGGCGAGCAGAGCCCGCATGTCCGCGGTTCCGGCGATCCCCGTGAGACCGGAGCGCTGCTGAAGCGTGGCCTCGAGCTCGTCGAGCCCAATTCCCGAGCGCAACAGGTGGATCAGGACCCCGGGATCGACGTCGCCGGAGCGCGTCCCCATCATCAATCCCTCGAGCGGCGTGAAGCCCATCGACGTCTCGATCGATCGCCCTCCCAATACGGCGCATGCCGAGCAGCCATGCCCGAGCTGGAGCGTTACGCCATCGATCTCGCGGGGCAGGGCGTTCCGCTGTCGTGCGAAGCCTTCGACGAGCGAAGCGTGCGCGATCCCGTGGAAGCCGAAACGGCGCAGATCGAAGCGCTGGGTCCAGGCGTCGGGCAACGCATAGTGAAGCGAAGCGCGCGATCGCGACGCATGGAACGCCGTGTCGAAGACGGCGATTTGCGCCCGCTCCGGAAAAATGCGCCGCGCAATGCGAATCGCCTCTAGCGCGGCCGGCTGGTGGAGGGGCGCGAGCGAGGTGAGGCGTTCCAGCTCCGCCTCGACGGCGCCGTCGATACGCGTCGGCGCCTGCAGGCGGCGTCCGCCGTGGACGACTCGATGGCCAACCGCTTCGACGGCATCGGTACGCGGGCCCAGCTCGTCGATCGCGCGCGCAAGCGCCGATTCCAACGGTCCTCCCGCGTGGAGCTCTTCGATGACGCGCGCAAGCTCTCGAAGACCGTCATCGCCCCGGTCGAACATCGCTGCCTTCAGCGTCGCCGAACCGACATTCAGCACGAGGATGCGCAAGCTCGACTCTCCAAGAGGCGCGCGAACTCGGAGGCCACTGTTCGACCCCGCTCGACCCCGAAGACTCCGCTTCGCTGCGCGCGCCGAAGCGGCGCTTGCCCTCAACCGCCCGGCCAACGCCAGCGCGCGATCTGCGGCGGGTCGGTGCCCTCGCGCTGAACGAACTCCCGGTGTTCGGCGAGCAGGCGCTCGTGGCGCACGATGATCTCTTCGGCGAGCGCGGACTCGTGCGGCTCTCGCATCGCGATCGCCCGTGCCGCCTGAATCACGACGTGGTACCGGCTGCTGCGATTCCGCACCTGCATGTCGAAGGCCGTGGTGGTCGTGCCCTCCTCGCGGTAGCCGTTCACGTCGAAGCGTTCCTGATGAGGCCGCTCCCAGCAGAGCTGCTTGATCGCCGCCGTGTAGCCGTGGAAATTGAAGACGACCGGAACGTCGACCGGAAAGATTCGCTGGAAGCGATCCTCCTCGAGGCCGTGTGGATACTTGTTGGGAATGCCGAGAACCAGTAGGTCCGTGACGTTCACCACGCGGATGCGCCAGCTCGGCGCCTCTTCCCGGAGAATCGCCGCCGCGGCCATCAGCTCGAGCGTCACCGAGTCGCCACTCGCGGCGAGCACGATCTGGGGGTCCTCGCCCTCCGCCGTGCTCGCCCAGCGCCACACCGAAGCGCCCACCCGGCAGTGATCCGCCGCCTCTTCGGGCGAGAGCCACTGCGGCATCGGCTGCTTGCCCGCGATGACCAAGTTGATGCGATCCGTCGTTCGCAGACACTCGTCGATGGTCCAGAGCAGGCAGTTCGCGTCGGGCGGGAGATAGATGCGGTAGGTGTGCCCCTTCTTCGTGAGCAAGTTGTTGAGGAAGCCGGGGCCCTGGTGGGAGTAGCCGTTGTGCTCCTGCCGCCAGGCTTCCGACGTGAGGATGTAGTTCAGAGACGAGATCGGCGTGCGCCAAGGGATCTCGAGCGACGTCTTCAAGAACTTCGCGTACTGGTTCATCATGCCGTCGACGATCGGCAGGAACGCTTCATAACAAGGGAAGACCCCGTGCCGGCCGGTCAGCAGATAGCCCTGCAGCCAGCCTTGGCAGTTGTGCTCGCTCAGCACCTCGAGGACGCGCCCCGTTCGCGCGATCCGCTCGGCGTTCGGCGGGAGCGGCCAGACGTACTGCCGATCCGTGGCCTCGAAGACGGCTCCGAGGCGGTTGGATTCCAGCTCATCCGGACAGACGATGCGGAAGTTCTTCGCCGCCGCGTTCGCGACGACGACGTCGCGCAGGTACTGCCCGACCTCCTCCATCCCGCTGATCTGCTGACGGCCGCGACTCTCGAGAGAGAGCCCATAGTCACGCACGGCAGGGAGTATTAGGGGGATTCGCTGGCGACCCCCGAAGCCGTGGGGATTCATGGCCATGCGTCGCTCACCCGTCGGGCATTGCGCGAGCACCTCGGGCACGGGTCGTCCACTTCCATCGAACAGCTCCGCGGGCCGATAGGAGCGAAGCCACGCCTCCACGAGCCGCAGGTGCTCGGGATTCGTCTTCAGATCCTTGGCCGGAACCTGATGAGCGCGGAACGAGCCGGCGATCGGGTGACCGTCGATTTCCTCGGGGCCCGTCCAGCCTTTGGGCGTTCGCAAGATGATCAGCGGCCACGCGGGCCGCGCGTCGGACGTCCCCGAGCGCGCGCGAAGCTGAATCTGCCGAATCTCTTCGAAGGCCCAGAAGAACGCAGCGTCCGAGACCTCGTCGATCCGCTTCAGGTCGTCGACGATGCGCGGCGCGTAGCCGAGCCCGCGAAACAACGCCTCGAGCTCGGCGTCGCTCATCGTCCCGAACAGTGTGGGGCTCGCGATCTTGAAGCCGTTGAGATGGAGGATCGGCAGCACTGCGCCATCGGTCGCGGGGTTCAAGAACTTCGTGCTGTGCCACGCGCCGGCGGTGGGCCCCGTCTCCGCTTCGCCGTCTCCGACGATGCACGCGACGATCAACTCGGGATTGTCGAGGGCAGCGCCGAACGAAGTCGCAAGCGCATAGCCGAGCTCACCGCCCTCGTGGATCACGCCCGGGAGTCCCGGACTGAGGTGACTCGGGAATCGGTCGGGCCACGAGAACCACTGCAGGAAGCGCGTCAGCCCCGTGAGATCCTGCGTGAGCTCAGGAAAGAACTCCGTGAGAGTTCCCTCCAGATAGAGGTTCGCGAGGTTGGCGGCGGCGCCATGACCAGGACCCGTGACCAGGAGGATGGAGGCGTCGGTCTGGCGAATCAGCCGATTGAGGTGCAGGTAGATCAGGTTGATGCCGGGCGCCGTGCCCCAATGCCCGAGCAGCCGGTCCTTGATGTGCTCGGGCCGCAAACCTTCCGAGAGGAGCGGGTTGTCCCGCAGGTAGATCTGCGCCGCCGCCAGATAGTTCGCCGCGCGCCGGTAGGACTCGCATCGACGATGCTCAGCATCCACCCAAAACCCCTTTCGTTTGCCGCGTATGTCGAGGGCGTCGACCCGCTCGTCACACGTCACGCGGGTGAATACGGATGCCTCCGCCTCGCGGTGACGACCTTCCGCAGCTCGAGCACGAGCAATGGAACGCACCCGAGCGCGACCTGCGCCGAACACTGAGCAAACGACAACGGCGAAGTGCCGAACAGGCGCGCCAGGTTCGGCTCGTGATGGATCGCCAGCTGCAGCCCGAAGCTGGCGCTCACGATCGCGAACAGGCGGAGGTTCGAGAAGATTCCGACCTCGTGGGCCAACCGTGTCGCGCTGCGCGCTCCGAACGAACGCAGCAGCTCCGCGAACACGAGAGTCGAGAAGGCTGCGTTGCGCGCGAGCGCGACATCCGCCCCAGCCGCGAGCTCGAACGCGTAGGCACTCAATGCCACGGCTGCCGTGAGGCCGCCCGTCAAGAGCAGTCCGCGCAGCGCGGCTCCATCGGCGAGCTGCGCGGATGCGGCCCGCGGCGGGCGGCTCATCACGGCGGGGTCGATCGGGTCTGTCGCGAGCGCGAGCGCCGGGAGGCCGTCGGTCACGAGGTTGATCCAGAGCAGCTGAACCGGAAGCAGCGGCACAGGCAGGCCCAGCAGGCCCGCGGCCAGCATGAGCGCGAGCTCGCCGAGATTCCCGGCGAGGAGATAGGCCAGCGTCTTCGACACGTTGTCGAAGATTCCGCGGCCCTCTTCGACCGCTGCGACGATCGACGCGAAGTTGTCGTCGGCGATCACCATGTCCGAGGCCTCCTTCGCGACCTCGGTGCCGGCGATTCCCATGGCCACGCCGATCGACGCCTCGCGTAGGGCCGGCGCATCGTTGACGCCGTCCCCGGTCATCGCGACGACGGCGCCGCGCGCCTTCCATGCGCGCACGATGCGGAGCTTCTGCTCCGCCGTGACGCGGGCGTAGGCGGCGACGCGCGCGACGCGCTCGCGAAACGCGTCGGGAGAGAGCCGCTCGAGCTCGCTGCCGACGAGCACCTCGTCGCTCGCGCCGAGAATTCCGAGCTCGGCTGCGATCGCGCGCGCCGTCGCGGGATGATCGCCCGTGATCATCACGGTGCGAATGCCTGCGCTCCGGCAGCGCGCGACCGCGTCGCGCGCCTCCGCTCGCGGCGGATCCTGTAGGCCCGCGAAGCCGAGCAGTGTGAGCGAAGTCTCGACATCTTCGGACGACGCCTCGGGCAACGTTCGCTCGGCGATCGCGAGCACGCGGAGCGCCTCGCCGGCGAGCTGCCCGATCGCCTCCGCGAAGCGTGCGCGCCGGTCTGGGTCGAGCTTCACCACACCGTCCCGCGTCTTTACCGACGTGCAGCGCTCGAGGATCGCCTCGGGCGCACCCTTCACGTACGCGACGCGCTCGCCGCGTCGGCTCCGCACGACGCTCATGCGCTTGCGGTCGGAGTCGAACGGCAACGTCAGAAGGCGCGGTTCCGAGCGCTCGATCTCCCCGCGCTCGATGCCGGATTTCGCGGCGGCCACGAGCAGCGCCACCTCGGTCGTGTCGCCCGTGATGCGAAACGACTCGCCGTCCCGCGTGATCTCGGCATCGTTGCAAGCAGCCGCTGCCCAGAGCAGATCTCGCGCGTGCTGCTGGCCGTCTCGCTCGTCCTCTCCGATGACCTTCCCGTCGGCTCCGTATCCCTCGCCGGTGACGCGCAGCACGCCGTCGGGCGTGAGCAGACGTCTCACAGTCATCTTGCCGACGGTGAGCGTGCCCGTCTTGTCGGTGCAGATGACCTGCGTGCTTCCGAGCGTCTCGACGGAGGGCAGGCGCCGGACGAGCGCGTTGCGCCGCGCCATGCGCTCGACGCCGAGCGCGAGCGCGACCGTAACAACTGCCGGCAGCCCCTCCGGAACCGCCGCGACCGCCAGACTGACCGCGCCGAGGAAGAGCTCGAAGGTTCCGTAGCCGCGCAGCCAGCCGAGCGCCGAGACGAGACCCACGACCCCGAGACAGACCCACAGCAGCTGCCGGCCGACCCTGTCGAGCCGCTTCTGGAGTGGGGTCTGCTCCTCGGTGGCTCCCTCGAGGAGCCGCGCGATGTGGCCGACCTCGGTCGCCATCCCAGTCGCGACGACGAGTGCGCGCCCTGAGCCGCCCGCCACGCTCGTGCCGAGGAAGACCTGATTGCGGCGGTCAGCGAGCGCTGTCTCCTGCGGCAGAATTGCCTCGTGCTTCTCCACGGGCTCGGACTCGCCCGTCAGCGGGGCTTCGTTCACCTGCAGCAGTGACGCCTCGACGAGGCGCGCATCGGCTGCGACGAGATCGCCGGCGTCGAGAATGAGCAGATCACCGCGCACGACCTCGCTCGCTGGTACGACCTCGGAGCGGCCGTCGCGCACGACGCGCGCGCGCGGAGCCGTGATGCGCGCGAGTGCCGCCACCGCCCGCTCGGCGCGGTACTCCTGGAAGAAGCCGATCGCAGCGTTCAGGAGCACGATCGCGAGAATCGCGCCGCCGTCGATCCACTCGCCCAGCGCCGCCGACACGCTCGCGGCGCCGACGAGGAGCCATACGACGAGACTGCGGA
>DASTOI010000549.1:0-5111 GCA_035762585.1 Myxococcota bacterium | reverse complement strand
GCTCGAGAGAGCGAGAGCCGGCAGCGGGGCGCTCGGCGACCTCGGGAGCCATCAGGTCGATCTCGCGCGCCACCTAGTCGGCGAGATCCGCGAGGTGAGCGGCCTCTTGCAGACCTTCGTTGCGGAACGCCCGCTGCCGGGAGGCGGCGGCCGCGGGCGCGTCGACGTCGACGACGCGGCGCTCGCGTTATTGCGGTTCGAGCGCGGCGCGCTCGGCTCGCTCGAGGGCACGCGCTTTGCGACCGGCCGCAAGAACGCGAACCGCTTCGAGATCAACGGCTCGCGCGGCAGCCTCGCGTTCGACCTCGAGCGGCTGAACGAGCTCGAGCTCTACGAAGAGCAGGGCGCGAGCTCGGGCTTCCGCACGGTGCTCGCGACCGACGCGAGCCATCCATACGCAGCGGCGTGGTGGCCGCCCGGCCACGCGCTCGGCTACGAGCACAGCTTCGTCCACACGCTCGCCGATTTCGTGCAGGCGCTCGCGCGCGGGGAGCCGGCGAGCCCGAGCTTCGCGGACGGCCTCGCGACGCAGCGCGTGCTCGTCGCGATCGAGCGCTCGGCCGAGAGCCGGCGCTGGGAGGCGGTCGCGTGAAGGCGCTCGCGTGGATCCTCGGCGGCGCGCTCGCGCTCGCACTGGCCGCGGCGCTCGCGATCGCGGGCATCGCGCTCTACTACCGCGATCGCGCGGGCGACGAGGTCTCGTTCCCGCAGCTCTACGGTTTCGTCGCGAACGAGATCTGGAACCGCATCTATTGCGGCGTCACCGGCTGCGAGGCCGAGCTGCCCGAGGGCATGACGTCGCAGCTCTGGGACGACACGCTGCTGAAGTCGACGCCCGTCGCGATCGACGTCGATCCGCACGGCCGCGTCTACATCGCCGAGGCGGACCGGATCCAGGGCGGAGTCCCTGATAACCGCCAACACGGCTACTGGCTGCTCGACGATCTCGCTTCGCGCAGCGTGGAGGATCGCGCCGCTTATTACGAGAAATGGATCGCAGCGGGCAAGTTCGCGGAGCAGCCGGACTTCTTCACGAGCCGCTCCGACAAGCTCGTGCGGCTCGCCGATACGGACGGCGACGGCCGCGCGGACGAGCGCAAGGAGCTGATCGCGTGGAGCGAGCCGGTGAGCGGCCTCGCCGCGGGCGTGCTCACGATCGACGACGAGGTCTGGGCGACGGCGATCCCGGTGCTCGCGAAGCTCGTCGACGCGGACGGCGATGGCGTGCCGGAGCGCAGCGAGGAGATCGCGCGCGGCTTCGGCGTGAAGTCGTCGCTCGTGGGCCACGACCTGCACGGCCTCGCGCTCGGGCCGGACGGGAAGCTCTACTTCTCGCTCGGCGACCGCGGCTATCACGTCGTCACGCGCGAGGGCAACACGCTCGCGCCGCCGCTCGATCCCGGCCGCGGCGCGGTGTTCCGCGTGAATCGCGACGGCTCGAATCTCGAAGTCTTCGCGACCGGCCTGCGCAATCCGCAAGAGCTCGCGTTCGATGATTACGGGAACTTGTTCACCGGTGAGAACAACTCCGACGCGGAGGACGAGGCGCGCATCGCCTACATCACGCTCGGCAGCGACGCGGGTTGGGCGATGCCGTTCCAGTCGATGTCCGGCTCCTACCCGCGCGCGGCATGGGTCGCCGAGAAGCTCTGGCGGACGCAGCACGACGGGCAGCCCGCCTGGATCGTTCCGCCGATCGGCCACCTCGGACGCGGGCCCGCGGGCTTCGCGCACTATCCCGGCACCGGCCTCGGCGATGGTTATCAGGGCCGCTTCTTCATGGCCGACTATCGCTACACGCCGGTCGTCTCGCAGATCTGGTCGTTCGGCGTCGAGCCGGTCGGCGCAGGCTTCCGGATGGTGGACGCGAAGCCGTTCGTGAAGCAGGTGGTCGTCAGCGACTTCGCATTCGGCTTCGACGGGCGGCTGTTCGTCGCCCATTACGAGGACATCGCGAAGAAGCAGCGCCTGCTCGTGATGGAGAATCCGGAGGCGCGCAACGATCCGCGCGTGATCGAGACCGCGAAGCTGGCGCGCGAGGGATTCGGAGAGCGCGATGCGGCGGAGCTCGCCCGGCTGCTCGGGCACGCGGATCAGCGCATTCGCTTGCGCGCGCAATACGAGCTCGCGCGGCGCGGCGACGCAGCGCCGCTGCGCGAAGTGGCGCGCGCGTCGAGCGCGCCCGAGCTCGCGCGTGTGCACGCGCTCTGGGGCCTCGGACAGCTCGGCGCGGGCGCGCTCGCGGGGCTCGAGGATCCCGCGCTCGCGAACGCGCTCTCGCCGGAGCTGCGCGCGCAGCTCGCGCGCGTCGCCGGTGACGCTCGAGCGGAGCCGTTCGCGCCGCTCTTGCTCGCCTGGCTGCGCGACGAGAGCCCGCGCGTGCGCTTCTTCGCCGCGCAGTCGCTCGGCGCGCTCGCGCTGCAGGAGGCGGTCGCCCCGCTGTTCGAGCTGTTATTGGAGAACGCCGATCGCGACGTCTTCCTCCGACACGCGGCGGTGTACGCATTGCAGCGCATCGGCGACCGAGACGCGGTGCTCGCGCGCGCCGGCGACGGGTCGCGCTCGGTGCGGCTCGGCGTGCTGCTCTGCCTGCGCGCGTGGGGCGATGCGCGCATCGCGCGCTTCCTCGCGGACGTGGACCGCTTCTTGGTCGTCGAGGCGGCGCGCGCGATCCACGACGTCCCGATCGCCGGCGCGAACGGCGCGCTCGCCGCGCTGCTGCCGAAGCTCGAGCCGGTCGCGGACGACGACGTGCAGACCGGCTTCGCGCTGCACCGCCGCGCGATCGCAGCGAACGTCGCCGAGCGCGGCGCCGAGAACGCGACCGCGCTCGCCGGCTACGCGGCAAATGCGAAGCACGCGCGCGCGCTGCGCGAGGCGGCGCTGGAGGCGCTCGCGCAGTTCGCGAAGCCCGCGCCGCGCGAGAGCGTGCTCGGCTTCTACCGCCCGGTTCCCGAGCGCGCGCGCGAGGTCGTGTTCGACGCGCTCGATCGCTTCGGACGCGCGCTCGCACAGGGCGACCTCGGAGAGCGTGCGCTCGCGATCGCGAGTGATTATGGACGGCTGCCGCTCGAGAACGCGGAGCTCGTCGCGCGCGCGAACGACGCGCGCGCAGAGGACGAAGTGCGGGCCGCCGCGCTGCGCGCGCTCGCCGGGCGCGACGGCGAGGACGCGCACGGCGCCGCGCTCGACGCCGCGCGGGCCGCGTTGGCGTCCGACTCGCCCGTGCTGCGCGCAGCCGCCCGCGACGTGCTCGTCGCGCTCGCGCCGCAGGAAGGAGTGAGCGCGCTGCTCGCGCTCGGCGCCGATGCCCCTCTCGTCGAGCGGCAGCGCAGGTACGCCGCGCTCGCGGCCGCGCGGAATCCCCGCGCCGATGCGGCGCTCGCGGGCGCCCTCGACGCGCTCGCCGAAGGGACGCTGCCGGCGGACGAGCAGCTCGACGCGCTCGAGGCGGCGCGCGCGCGCGGCGGCGAAGCGCTCGCGGCGAAGCTCGCGGCATGGGAAGCGACGCTGCCCTCGGACGATCTGATCGCGCGCAACGCATTCGCACTCGCGGGCGGCGACGCCGCGCGCGGCGCCGGCGTATTCGAGAGCGACGCCGCCGAGTGCATGCGCTGCCACGGGCAGGGCGGACATGGCGCGGGCGCCGGCCCCGATCTCGCGGGCGTCTCGAAGCGGCACGACGCACGCGGCCTGCTCGAATCGGTGTTGCTCCCGCAGACGCAGATCGCGATCGGCTTCGGCTCGGTCGCCGTGACGCTTCGCGACGGCAGCGTCGTCACCGGAACGCAGCTCGAAGAGAACGGCAGTGAGATCGTCGTCAGCACGGGCGACGGCGCGCCGCGGCGGATCGCGTTGGGCGAGATCGCCGAGCGTACGCAGCCGGCCTCCGCGATGCCGCCGACCGCGCTCGGCCTCGCGCCGCGCGAGCTGCGCGATCTGATCGCGTATCTGCAAACGCGCTGAACGCCGGGGCGTGCCGGTCGAGGAGATGGACATGAAGCGCACGATCGGGGCGCGAGCGGCGATGCTCGCGCTCCTCGTTGGCTGCGCGCTCGCGCTGTCGGGCTGCGACGTGCTGCGCGGGATCTTTCCGAAGCACGAGTACGAGACGACGCCGCTCGAGCTGCCGGCGGACCTGACGAACCCTGCGCTGCTCGTCTTCACGAAGACGAACGGCTTCCGGCACACCGAAGCGATTCCCGCCGGCGTCGCGCTGATCGAGTCGATCGCGAAACGGCGCGGCTGGTCCGTGTTCCACACCGAGAGCGGCGCCGTCTTCAACGACGCGCAGCTCGCGAAGTTCCAGGCGACGGTGTGGCACCAGGTGAGCGGCGACGTGCTGACGCCGGAGCAGCGCGCGGCGCTGCAGCGCTGGATCGAGGGCGGCGGCGGCTGGCTCGGCGTCCACGGCGCCGGCGGCGACCGCGAGTACGCGTGGCCGTGGTACGTGCACGACCTCGTCGGCGCGCAGTTCATCGGCCACACGATGGGGCCGCAGTTCCAGACCGCGACGTGGGAGAACGAGAACCCGCTCCACCCGGCGACGCAGAAGTTGCCTGAGAAGTGGCAGCACGAAGAGGAGATCTACTCGTTCGCCGAGAGCCCGCGGGAGCGTGCGGGCTTCATCGTGCTGGTATCGGTGGACGAGAGCACGTACTCACCAGTCGAGAACATTCTCTGGAACGAGCGGGATCTGCGGATGAAGGACGGGGATCATCCGATGGTCTGGCAGCACTGCGTCGAGCGCGGGCGCGCGCTCTATTCGGCGCTCGGCCATCAGGCGAAGGCGTACGCGGAGCCCGAGATGGAGAGGTTGCTCGAAGGGGCGATGGCTTGGGTGCTGCGGGTCGAGGGGGTCGGGTGCGAATGAGGAAGAGGAGCTCTCGGTCGTGACGCCGCCGCGCGGTCCGGCGGGGGCTCGCTCCGCTCACCCGCGTGACCGCGATGGACCGAGCTTTGCGCCGTTTGAGGATTTTGGCGCGTTGCGCTTCGAGAGTGCGCGCGGTCACGCCTGGGGCTTCGCCCCGCGACCCCCGCCTGCCCGCGCGGCTCCTTGCCTTGCGTCTCGGCGCTCGGCGTCGAGGTGCTCGTGCGAACGAGTCATTAGG